>NZ_DAMBBC010000013.1:0-90882 GCF_032057165.1 Moraxella sp. CTOTU48717
GATACGCTTAAGGATTGTGTTGAAAGTTGCTTGGTATAATTCGGTTTTAACTATAAATTACCCAAATCAACTTCGGTCAAGCGCCAGCGCCCTTTTTTCTTTGAGCGTCCACCTGCGCTTTGACCACCGACTACCGCTGCGCCACCGAGCAATTTATTCAGTGTCTGACTATGATAGGCATGACAAATCGCACACGCCAAGCCATCTGCCGCATCCGCTTGCGGCTGTATCTCAAGGCTCAACAAGCGCATCACCATAAGCTGAATCTGCTCTTTGTCTGCCGCGCCATAGCCACATACCGCTTGTTTGATTTGCCGTGCGGTATATTCAGCTACTTGCAAATCTTTGGCAACCATCGCGGCAATCGCTGCACCCCGCGCCTGCCCAAGCTTGAGCGCGGTGTCGGGGTTTGATGCCATAAATACTTGCTCGATGGCGGCGGTCATGGGTTCATTGGTGTATTTTTGATAATGCTCAACGATACGGCTAATCCCATCAAATATCCGCTTGAGCCGCTCGGGCATGGTTTCCCCTTGGCTGTAAGCATGAATCGTACCTGCATCCAAATGTTCAAGTTTATCCCCACTCAACCGAATGATGCCATAGCCTGTCAGACGTGAGCCTGGGTCAATACCAATAAAGATACTCATAAAAAATGCTCGTAAAACATGCTCGTAAAAAAAGATACCCACAAAACAACTTTGCTAAAAATGCAGTCGAAGCTAAAAATATAGTCAAATTATAGCATTTATCAAAAATTTAACGAAAAAATTGCTGAATTTCAAAAAACTATTTGATAGTTTTATGCATTACCCCCATCATTATTGCATTGGTTAATGATTCATCGTTTGTTCTTTATATCTTTATAGTTTATTCACAATTTAGGAATCGTATTTTCATGGGAAATATAGTTGGGATTGCCATTGTCTGGTTGATTATTGAGATGCTAGTTTGGTATCTAATCGCACAATTTGTCAGTGGCTGGTGGGTGTTTTTGTGGTTTGTCGTGGCTGGCTTTGTGGGTGCCGCACTCATTAAAAAAGGCATAGCCACCTTAAAACCGATGGCTGGACAAGCGCAAGCTGCCATGCTTAACCCTGCCATGCGTCCCAATGAAAATTCCGTGGTTAAAGCGATTGCTTTTGCGGTGGCAGGTATCTTGTTGGTACTGCCAGGTATTTTAAGTGATATTGCGGCACTTATTGTGTTATTACCCGCGGTACAAAATAAGTTTAAAGCCTTTGCCAAAGACTATGCCACTAAAAACCCAGAAAAATTGATGCAAATGATGGCAAGCAAAATGGGCGGTATGGATCCCTCAAAAATGGGTGGCTTAGGGGGTCTTGGCGGCATGGGTGGACAAAACCCGTTTGGTGGTCAAAATCCATTTGGCGGTATGGGCGGACAAAGTCCATTTGGGGGCTTTGGTAGCAAAAATAACAATGGCGGTAAATTTGGCACGACCATTGACGGACAAGCCAAAACGGTCAACTCGAACGCCAAACGCATCACCCGCTCTGCCAATGATGACTAGACAATGGATAAAAAATTGACTGTTAAACATTGATAAATTTAAGGCATCCCTAGTATGCCTTTTTTTATGCCCTATTTTTGCGAAAAACTGGGTTTACTTTTTGCAAAAATTCATGCAATGTGATTTACTTAAGACGAAATTTGTTATATAAAATCTATAACGATACGATTTATTTCGTTTTGGAATTTTTAGGTTTGAGCGTAATTTTTATTTTTGGTAAATGTTTTTATTTTTGGTAAATAATATTAACAACATTGGTTAGCGACAAGGAGTGAATGTATGACCAGCAAAGTATATGACAGCGCAGCTGCGGCACTTGAAGGCGTCATCAAAGATGGACAAACGATTGCGGTGGGTGGTTTTGGTCTGTGTGGTATTCCCGAAGCTTTAATTGAAGCCTTGCGAGATAGCGGCGTTAAAGATTTGACCTGTATCAGCAATAACGCTGGTGTCGATGGCTTTGGTTTGGGATTATTGCTAGAGACTCGCCAAGTCAAAAAAATGATTGCGTCGTATGTGGGTGAAAACAAAGAATTTGAACGTCAGTTTTTATCGGGTGAATTGGAAGTGGAATTGACCCCACAAGGGACACTGGCAGAAAAACTGCGTGCCGGGGGTGCGGGTATCCCTGCGTTTTTTACCGCAACTGGCGTAGGCACCCAAATTGCTGAAGGTAAAGAAGAGCGTGAATTCGACGGTCGTCAATATATCCTTGAGCGCTCATTAGTCGCTGATGTGGCACTGGTCAAAGCCCAAAAAGCCGATAAAGCAGGCAACTTGATGTTTAACAAAACGGCGCGTAACTTTAACCCAGATGTCGCCACTGCAGGTAAAGTCACCATTGTTGAAGTTGAGCAATTGGTGGAAACTGGCGAGCTAGATCCCGACCAAATTCATTTGCCGGGTATTTATGTGCATCGCATCGTAGTCAATGCCAACCCAGAAAAACGCATCGAAAAAGTGACCACCAAAGAACAGACAAACTAGGATATAAGGAGATTACCATGGCATGGACTCGTGAACAAATGGCACAAAGAGCCGCAAAAGAACTACAGGACGGCTTTTATGTCAATCTAGGCATCGGTTTACCGACCTTAGTGGCGAACTATATTCCAGAAGGCGTCAACGTTTGGCTACAATCAGAAAATGGGCTGCTTGGGATTGATGAATTCCCAACACCCGATAAAGTTGACCCAGATTTAATCAATGCCGGTAAACAGACCGTCACCACAGCGACCGGTGCGAGCTTTTTTTCAAGCTCACAATCATTTGCCATGATTCGTGGCGGCAAAGTCAACCTTGCCATCTTAGGGGCAATGGAAGTTTCAGACAATGGCGATCTTGCCAACTGGATGATTCCTGGCAAGATGGTTAAAGGCATGGGCGGCGCGATGGACTTGGTCGCAGGCGTTCAACGCGTCATTGTATTGATGGAACATACCAACAAACATGGTGAGCCAAAAGTATTGGCTGAATGTACGTTACCCCTGACAGGCAAAAAAGTGGTGAATCGTATCATCTCTGATTTGGCCATCATGGATGTGACCGATAACGGTCTAAAACTGGTTGAGCTGGCAGACGGTGTCACGTTTGAAGAATTACAATCAAAAACGCCCGTAACCATTGCCCAATAACACCTGCAAAATAACAGCGCTGTCACAAGTCAGCGTTAAATTGCCATTAACAGGGCAGTGAAAAAAGACAATAATAAAGGACAGTGACGCTGTCCTTTTTTATGGTTTTGGCTTTTTTACTTTCGGTGATTTGTCCTCTATAATGACATCACTATCAACATTTATCCAACACCATGATTGCATCTCGCTTCTCTCATTCCCAATTTGTCACCGATGAAGACAATCCGCTGATTGATCGTAAATATCCCAATGAGATGGCAGCCGATGACGGCGTGGTATTGCCGCAAATTTATCGGTTTGACTTTACCGAGGTGCCAGATTTTAGCCAAACAGTGATGCAAATCACCCCGGTGATTGATGCACCCAATATCATGGTTATGCCGAATGATCATGAAGCAGTAACAGAAAATGTCACCCCTGCTACTGATAAATCTTTACGCGTGGCTCAACAAACTGCGTCATCGGCGGCGCCCACTTCGCTCAACAACCCCCTTACTTCTCAATCGCTAACCAGCAAAATCCCATCAAAAACACGCTCAAATCGCCAAGTCATTGCGCAAGCAAGAGCCCAAGCCAAACAAATTGAACAGCAAAAACAACAACAAGAACAGCAACGCCAAGCACAGGAAATCGCGCGCTACAGGGCAGAAGTTGAAGCCGCACTACTCAATCCCACACTGCATGAAGGACTGCTCAATCAGCGCAAATCCATTGCCGAATCACAGGCAGTGGTCAACAAACATGCGATTTTTGGCGAGCTTGCACAGGATTTGCAGACCATTCAATGGCTTGATTCAGACATAGCAGAACAAAGCCGAGCAATGTATGAAAAAGCGGTTGCGCTGATTCAAACAGCGCAATCAAGTGGCAATTTATTAGAAAATAATGTATTAGAAAATAGTGTACTTGAAGACAATGTAGTCGAAAATACTATATTAGCAGATAATTTGGCAAAAGCCGTACAAATAATTGATGAATTTGCCGAGAATGGTCTTGCTGATGCATTGCTGCGTCGAGCGCTGTGGCTATTTGAAGGCAATCACTTACTCAAGATTTCTCAAAACTCCCAACAAGCCTTGCTACTGTTGCAACAAGCAGCCTCACAACATGACAATCGGGCAGAGAAATTACTCAGTAAACTCTACTATGCAGGACATGGGGTCGAGCAAGATAGCGAGATGGGCAAATACTGGCTAGAGCTGGCTGCGGCACATGGTCACCCTGACGCCATGCGAATTTCGCAAGGTATTGCCACCCTGTCATTACTCAAGCAAACCCAACGCGAAGATACTAGCTATGGCAAAAAAATGGTGCTTGCAACTGCGGCGCTGATTGTGTTAATGATACTGATATTTGTAGCAGTTAAAGTTTAAAGATTTGGATGAATGACGTGATTTGGGATTAAACAAGATTAAACATCCAAATCACTACCAAAAAATTTAGCCATCATTTGGGTCATCAGATGACACTAGTGCACCCTCATCATCGCTATCCTGACGCTCATCACGCTCCTCATCATTAGGCTCATCGCTCGCTAAGTTTGGCGTCAGCAGCGGATAATTGTTTAAGATATAACAAAACAATTCAGCCGTTTTTTGGGTGTCATATAAGGCAGAATGCGCTTCATTACCATCAAATTCTAGTCCAGCGAGTTTGCACGCTCTCGCCAGTACCGTTTGCCCAAACGCAAGCGCGGATAAGGTGACGGTATCTAACACGGAGAACTGGTGAAATTGGCTTTGATTTTTGCTATTGGTACGCTCAATTAAAGCATTTAAAAAGCTCAGGTCAAAATGCGCATTATGCCCCACCAAAATACATTTGGTACATTGGGTCGATTGACGCACCGTTTTTAAATATTTAAAAATACGGCGAATGGCGGTTTTTTCATCTTCGGCAATGGCTTTTCGCATCGGGCTGTGGGGATTAATGCCGGTGAATTGCAGGGCACGCGCTTCAAGATTTGCCCCTTCAAACGGCTCAATATGGGCATTGACCGCCTCACCTGGGTAAAAACGCCCGGTATCATCCATCAAAATTGGAATACAGGCAATCTCAAGCAAGGCATCGGTTTTTGGATTGAACCCTGCTGTCTCTACATCCACCACCACGGGCAAGTAATTGCGAAAACGGTTGGCAATAGTCATGGGTTCAGTTGTGGCGGTCATACGTTACCTTGCGGAAAAAAAACAGAAAAATAAAGGGTGAACAATCATACGGCTAAATTAAATGGCATCACTTTCCAGTCCAGCGTTTGCCCAGCCATCAGCGGGGTCAAATCTTTACCGTCAAGATAAGGATAATGCTCGGGGACTTGCCAGGCTTCACGCACCAAGGTCACTTTATCACTATTGATAGGTAAGCCATAAAATTTTGCCCCGTGAATACTGGTAAAGCCTTCTAACTTATCAAGTTTGCCCACGCTGTCAAAGGCTTGCGCATACAAGGGCAGCGCAATCGATGCGCTATAACAGCCTGCACAACCGCAAGCATTTTCTTTGGTATGCGTCGCATGGGGCGCAGAGTCAGTGCCAATAAAGAATTTGGGATTACCACTGGTTGCCACATCAAGTAATACTTTTTGGTGACTTTGGCGTTTTAAAATCGGCAAGCAATAAAAATGCGGTTTAATCCCGCCCACCAGCAGGTGATTACGATTAAACAGTAAATGCTGCGGGGTAATCGTCGCTGCGACATTTTTGCCCTGTGACAACACAAAGTCAGCGGCATCACTGGTGGTGATATGCTCAAAGACGATTTTTAATTTTGGAAATTTATCAATGAGATTGACCATCACTTCATCAATAAAGCGTTTTTCACGGTCGAAAATATCAATATGATGGTGCGTCACTTCGCCATGAACCAACAGCGGCAAACCCAACGCTTCCATCTTGGCAAATACATCGGTGCAATGATTGATATGGCTCACCCCATCCGCAGAATTGGTGGTCGCACCTGCAGGATATAACTTGACTGCTTTTACTACCCCTGAATCAACGGCGGTTTCGATGTCTGCTGCCGTCAGTGACTCGGTTAAATAAAGCGTCATCAATGGCTCAAATTGCTGAGAAATACTGTCATTGGGCACTTGCGCCAAAATACGCTCACGATAAGCGATAGCATCAGCGGCTGTTTTGACGGGCGGCACCAAATTTGGCATACAAATGGCGCGGCGAAAATTGGCCGCAGCATGTGGCACCGTCGTGGCAAGCGCCTGCCCGTCCCGTAAATGAATATGCCAGTCATCAGGGGCAGTAATAGTAAAAGTATTGATAGATGCAGTCGCTGCGCTCATGATTTCCTCGAACAGTTTTGAGAGTGCCTTAAAAAACAACGTCAAAAACCGATAACTGAAGCGTTGAAAAACTTGTGCATCATAGCAGTTTTAGGCAAAAAACGACATGAAAATATTCGTAAGCCAAGTAATCTGACAAATAATACGTCAGTTTATGTCGTTTTTATGCCAGTTAGTTTTTATGCCGGTATTAATGGGTTTTGGATTTATTGCTAGGTTTTTTATTCGCGTTATTGTTTACTTTGTTATTCGCTTTGTCATCTGCCTTATTATCCATCGTGTTATTTGCTTTTTTGTCAGGCTTTTTAGCGGATTTTTTGTCAGTGGCGGTTGTTGTTGATGAGGCTTTCTGCGCTTTTTGTGGCGATTTTTGTTTTACAGTTTTATCGTTAGCAGCTGATTTTTTGCTGGCGCTAGCAGCTTTTTCAGAGGGTTTCTTGTCGCCTTTGGTCATTAAGTTAGCTTTTTTGTTATCTGTTTTAGCATTATTTCTAGAGTTAGGGCTAGAATCAAGGTTAGAGTCATTGCCAAAATCAGGGCTAGTTGTTTTTTTGCGCTCTTTGTTAGGCTGCTTTGTGTCGGATTTTTTCGTATCTCGTGCTTTTTCAGCTTGCGCTGAATGCTTATTATCTTGTGATTTGTGATTATCTCGTGGTTTATTATTCTCTTGTAGTTCAGAGATAGCTGCTTTTTTGCCACGCTCAGTCATTGTAATCGGATTAGTCTTAGCCGCTACAGAGGCGACTTTTACTATCGCCACATCGTGATAAACCGGATGTGCCACTGACATTTTTGCTGAGGGTTGGGTGGCGGCGGGCTTATCTTTGACGCTCACCAACGCGCCTGCCCCGCCAAAAACGGTGACAGATAATACGGTGGCGGTCGCAATCCAATTTTTTTGTAGCTTATCTATCCAATGACTGGGTTTGCGAACTTGCGTTTTGGCAAAAATACTGCTGGCTGAAAGGGCTGTTTGTGTGTTTGCCGTCACCGCTTTGTTTATTTGCCGATTGCCTTTTGAAATCACCTGTTGATTGAAGTGAGCCTGCGGGATGGTCATTGGCGCAATGTTAAAAAAATTGGACGCTTTATAAATAGCCATTTGCTGGACAATATGCTGTTGATAGGCAGGCAAGTCCGCAACATTTTGAATTTTTGACCATTTTAATTGCTGTTGTTGTATTGCTTGAAAACTGACAGCACGTTTAAAATTTACTGCATTCATCAGCCCCGTATCTTGTGGTAACAGGAAAAAAACCGGCTGCATCGCAAGCCACTCGGTAATCTGCGCTAAGTCTATGGTGTTTTGTAGTGAGCTTATCATATCTGCCAAATTTATCACCGCCAATGCAGTGATGGTTTGCCAAATAGTTAACAGGTTATCTAAGGGCAGATGGGTTTTTTCCAGTAGCACGCCCGCAATCATGGTTTTTTGGGTTTCATCATCAAACAACTGCTCAAAAATCGATGGGCTATTTTTAGACAGTTGTTTTAAGGTTACAAAGTTGATGCCGTTTTCAGGGAAATTTTTTGTAACTAAAGTCGTGAATAATTCGGGAATAAAACTATTTTTATCTGTTACCTGCGGCAAATTTTGATGGATTAATGACGGATTTTGCTGAATTTTTGCCGATAACTGATAAAGCACGACTTTTAATAGTTCAGGCATGACTTTTTTTAGATAACAAATTGATACGTGTGACTCATCTGCGACTAGCGGTAGCAATGGTGGCAGAGCGTTTGCCCAAAAATGATATAACGATATATGGTCAATGATATTACAAGGCATTGAAGGATTTTTTGACAGCATACTTTATCACTTAATTTACATTTTTTGGCATTGGGGTGGTTAGTGAGTTTTTAGCAATATCATAGATGCAGGGCAACTTCTTTATACGCCCTCTAAAAAAATAGCGTTAAATTTAGAAATCTTGTTGATACCTTACCATTTCAATTCGATTAAATTCATCAAATTATGATTAGAATTTGTTGTAACTTTTGTGCAAACTTAGTAAAGTAGACAACATCAAAAATTATATTTTAGCATCAATCACGTAACATTTTCTGCTCATCGAGAAATTGGTAATTTTTTCTGATTCTATTTATCTCTATCGATTTATTTAGCAGCCTTACTTACTTTCTCTAGGATAACTTTATGGCTATCTCTACCAACCTAATCAAGTCCTTTCAACTCTCGGCATTGACGACCGCACTTGCCCTCGCTGGTTGTGGCGGTGGTGGCGGTAATGATACATTGCCGCCGCCTTCGAATCCAGGTCAAAGTAATGGGGGTACCACAACTCCCACTACTAATGTTAAAGATGTTGATAGTATCACTATCACCAAATCTTTTGATACTTTCATTCTTAAACAAGACGAAAAGTTTACAATTATTGCTAATGCGTTAAAAAGTGGTAAACCTGTAGAAGGTGTAATTGTCGATGCAACCATTCCAGACCCAGCGACAAGCGGAATCTATGTCATTACACCAACACCTATTACCACCAATGCCAATGGTGAAGCAGCGATTGAACTGCAAATTAAAGATTTGGCAAAAGCAACCGCTTATTTAAAAGCAAACAGTGATAAACTTTCAATTAGTGTGAAACCAACCAATACCAAGCAAGCCATTACGAATGGAACAATTAGCTTAACTGGTGCTGCACCCTCTATATCTACTGAAATAACTAATGTTATTAACGATGCCCGTTCACTTATGCTTTCTCCCTCCAATGCAAACTTCAAACTTGAGGTAGGTACGCAAATTACAGTAAGTGCATTTGTCGCTGACAGTAAAGGCGGCGCTTTAAAAAATGTACCTGTTACTTTTGATTTATCAAATTTACCAAGTCTAGGTATTTATAATCTTTCTGGCTCTACTGTAAATACTGATGATAGAGGTATTGCTACAATTACTTTGCAAGTCATGTCTTTAGATAAAAGAGAAGATCTAAAAAATGGTTTCCAAGTTGATGCCTTTATTGATAGAGATATTGATTTAAAAGCGTCAAATAGACCAACCTTTAAAGGTGTTGATAACCTTGATACCAATAGTGGTTCGGTTACCGCTGAAAGCTTAGTTAACTCTATTATTCTAACCCCTAATGTGGACTCTATTCCCTTAACTACTGGTTCAACATTCACATTAACTGTAACGACTAATGATAAAGACAACAAACCTATTGGTAATGCGCCTATTGCCTTCACTTATCCAACACTTGCAGAATACGGACTGACGGTAGCAAATTCTTCGGCAACTACGAATGGATCTGGTCAAGCTACTGTTACTTTCACAGTAAACTCACTGACTACTGCTCAAAAAGCTAAATTAATCGAAGGCTTCACCGTTAATGCATCTTCTAATGGTAAATTTGCCCAAGCAAGCTTGACGGCTAAAAATGAAACAGCTGAAAGTTTAGTAAACTCAATTAGCTTAACCCCGAGCGTTGATACAATCTCTTTAGCGCCTAACGCTCAGTTTAGTATAACCGCAACAACGCTTGGTAAAGATGGCAGACCTGTTAGCAATGCACCTGTCGCATTTAGTTATCCCACACTCGCTGATTATGGACTAACCATAGCCAGTTCTTCTCCTAATACGAATGGTTCAGGCCAAGCAGTGATGACTTTTGCTGTCAACGCTTCTTTGACCACAGCCCAAAAAGCTAAACTAGCTGAAGGCTTTACGGTAAATGCATCTTCAAACGCTAAGACCGCTACTGCCGTTACTTTAAAATCTATTAAAGTAGCAACTGTTGCAGATATCGCTAAAGTTAATTTAGTTACAGACAAGGACACATTGACAACCAACACTGGCGACACCATCAATGTAACCGCGCAAGTAAGAGATACAAATAACGTTAGCTTAGCGAACATGCCTGTCAGCTTTACGCTATTGGATTCGGCAACTGCAACGGGTATAACTAATACCACCCCTCTTCAGGCAACCACCGATGCCAATGGTGAAGCGGTATTAACCTTCAAAGTCGGTGCGCTTACCCCAGATCAAAAATATTATCTACAAACTAGTGGTCTATCATTTAAAGCAACTGCCGGTGCTATCACTAGCTCAACGGTAACCTTAAGAACCCAAGGAGCCATTACGGCAAATAGCGTCAATACATTACTATTAACCAGTGATTCAGCAATTCAATTGGCTTTTGGCTCAAAAGTCAAAGTCACAGCACTTGCGATGGATAAAAATGGGGCTGTCGTGCCAAATGCGCAAGTCAGCTTCAAAGTCCCAACGGATTCTGGCTTGGTCAATAACACAGGTGCAGTTGTCAATACCAACGCCAATGGTGAAGCAACCATTGAAGTTGAAATCAAAGAACTTGCCAAGGCAACGACTGCTTTACAAAATGGTTTAGTCGTCACTGCCCAATCTGGTGTGTCTGTGGGTACTACTACCGTCCGCAGCGCAACAAGCAATGCCAATACTGAAGCCTACAAGCTATTTGTTAGTCCATCAAAACAGACTTTGACTACAGCTAATGATTCTTCAACCTTAACGATAAGAGTGACTGACGTTAATGGTGGTATCAAAGCAGGTATTCCTGTTCAGCTACAAATGGTTGATGGTATCGATAAAGGATTATCATTTAACAAAACCTCTCAGCTTACCACAGATGCAAATGGGTTAGTTATTGTTGACTTAGTACAATCTGATATTGGTCTAGCATCAAAACTCGACCATACAGGTAAAATTAAAGTCATCGTCAATGACGGTGTTTATAAACAACAAGAACAAGAGCTAGTATTTAAAATAACAGGTACAAAAGTCAGCAATCCTACGGCATCTAAAACTTCTGTAAATGACAGTGAAACTGTGATACTCAGTGGCAAATTAGTAACTGGGCAAGTAGTGAATGGTGTTGAAACACCAATTGCAAATACAGAACTTGAGTTATTTAATAGCGCTGATCCATCGACAGTTTTAGCAACCATTAGTACTGATACAGTAGGTCAGTATACATTAAATAAAATCGTCTCTGAATTAGGTTCAACTGACAATAATGGCAAGTTAAACCTTTCTTTACGTGTTCGTGATACTGCTTTATCTACTTATCAAGTCTTTAATGATATCTATACATTAACCAAAGTTAACTCAGCCAATATTGCAATGGTTGTCTACAATACTACTAGTGTTATTAAAGGTGATGAAGCTATTAACAACGAGGTATCAGTTACTGATTCACATGCTGTTACATTAAATGTACCAAAGGCTATTATCACTTCAGCTAATTTTAATAATGCTGTAAGCCCTGTAATATATGTTTCAACGACTAAAGGTACATTAATTCAGGGAACACAAACGGGGACTCGTATTGCTGTTCCTGTTATTATTGATTCTGCTGGTGATTGGAAAGCTCAATTAACCATTAATTCTAATGTGGCTGGTAGTGCAACTATCAAATTTGAAACAGATAAGGCTATTGAATTAAAAACGGATAATGTTACATTCATCTCTAAAGATGTACGTAAACTATTCCTAAATCCAAATATCAGTATTGTCAACACGAATGGCGAAGCAAAAATTACCGCAACCGTTAAAGATGGTGATGATAGACCGATTAGAAATGCAATTGTTGAGTTCTCATTAATTAAAGATGCATCAGGCGGTAGAATTAGCAGTAGCTATGCTCTAACGGATGATAGTGGACTTGCGACTATCAGTTATTTTTCTGGCAAAATTCCGACACAAACAAACGGTGTGACCATACGTTCTACGGTAAAAAATGTTCGTATTGGTAACACTAATGCAGATGTAGGTCCACAAACAACAGATACGAGTTTGACAGTGCAAAACCAAGCTTCTTATATCGGTGTAAGCCTAGCTGACAAATTAGATACCACCTTAAATGATCCAGTCTATTATTTTAAAGATGGCTCGCTCTATGTGGTAAATAGCCTTGGTAAACCTGCAGTAAATCAACCTGTTTCTATCGCTATATCACCAGATTATTATAGAGGTGGTGAATTTACGGTTCTCACGAATAGCAGTGGTACTCAATATTGGGCTCTTCAGTATTATCGCAACTTTACTGATAGTAGCTTAATGAAAATTGATACAACATCACTAAGATATGCCACTAACTTAGATGAGATTACTTGCCAATCTGAAGACATCAATAACAATGGTATATTAGATATCTCTGAGGATGTCAATAACAATGGTAAGTTAGATCCATTTAATCCTGTAACGCTGCTTAGTCGTGATGGTACACCAGTTGCCCTCAGTGGTGATGGTACTGCAACACTAGTTACTGATAACACTGGTAAATTAGATTTCAAATTACGTTATCCAAAAGATACAGCAAGCTGGTTTACTGCCAAACTGACAGTGTCAACTAAGGTGGACGGCACAGAATCGAGAAACCAATTACAAAGAATTGAATTCCCTGTACTTGTTTCTGACGTTACAGACTTTACTATTAGACCAAATTGGAAAAGTCCATTTGCGTATGCCAATGTCATTAAAATTAACAACGATGGAAAATGTGTAGCGCCATTACCATAATTTATTTGCCACCTAATGCGAAAACCCCTTACACAATGTAAGGGGTTTTTATTTTTATTTGCAAAAATTCAAAAGACTAAGTCAACATCCGCCCACGTGCGGTGCGTACGATATAACCTTGCTGAATCAGATACGGCTCAATCACATCTTCAAGCGTGCCTCTATCTTCAGCGAGTGCGGCTGCGATTGACTCAACCCCCGCAGGTCCGCCATTAAAACGCTCTTCTAGCATCTCAAGATAACGTCTATCAAGATTATCAAGCCCGCGTTTATCAACTGCCAGCATATCGAGTGCGCTATGGGCAATTTCAGCGGTGACGGTGCCATCGCCTTTAACTTGGGCATAGTCGCGTACGCGGCGTAGCAACCGATTGGCAATACGCGGTGTACCGCGCGAACGTCTAGCGACTTCGACTGCCCCTTCTTTGGTCATAGGCACGTTAAGCAATCCAGCCGATCTTGTGACAATGGTCGTTAAGTCCGCCACATTATAAAACTCCAATCGCTGTACAATCCCGAATCTATCCCGCAGTGGCGAGGTCAACAAACCTGCTCGCGTGGTCGCAGCCACCAAAGTAAAAGGCGGTAAATCAAGCTTGATAGAACGGGCGGCAGGTCCTTCGCCAATCATAATATCAAGCTGAAAATCTTCCATCGCAGGATACAAGATTTCTTCAATCATCGGACTTAAACGGTGAATCTCATCAATAAACAGCACATCACCCGGCTCTAGATTGGTCAGCATCGCTGCCAAATCACCCGCGCGTTCAAGCACAGGACCAGACGTTGAGCGCAGATTACCGCCCATCTCACGGGCGATAATGTTGGCGAGTGTGGTTTTACCCAGTCCAGGCGGTCCAAATATTAAGGTATGGTCGAGCGCTTCTTTTCTCGATAATGCCGCGTTGATAAACACGCCCATTTGTTCTTTGACCACAGGCTGACCGATATATTCAGCGAGTAACGCTGGACGAATATTATTGTCATTTTGGTCTTCTGAACGCCCCATCGGACTAATCAGACGTTGCTGCGAATTGGCACTTGAAAAAGGTGGAATCATAAGTATTTGACACTAGTTGCAAGTTTTAAAGAGGATAATAGCACTGGCAAATCTTGCAAGTGCTATGGGATGTAGAGAGAAAAAGTAAAAAAATTTAGGGCAACACACGGTACAATGTCATATCACATCGGGTGCCTTTACTATCCTTGCACCACTGCATTTGCTCACCTTGTTGTTTGACATAAGCAACCAAAATATCGCCGGTCTGGTCAACGCGATTGCCGGAACAGTCTGTTGCATTGTTATCATATTGGGTCTGAATCGCTAGTGCAGGCAAACCATCCCCTGTGTCAGCGTACAAATATTTGCCGTACGTAAACTCCTGACCGCTTGAACCGATAAACTGCTGATCGCGCCCAAAATTATACCGCTCTTGGCAACTTGGCTGCGCAGCGTCGGTTTTATCAAGTCGCAGCTGCCACTGTCCTGCGATATTTGGCAAAATATGCGTCGACACTTGCGCCACTTGCTGTTGGGTTTTGCTATCATCGGGCAACGTACCGCCCATGGCTAGACTGGTTAAAATGCCTACCAACGAAATATTCATGAAGTCCATCGTTATTTTATTCCTTTTATCATGCCATCTTTATAAGCTAACAACCCAACTCATCTACCAGTTCTCAATCAGCCAATTTTCACTCAGCGAGGTTAGCACTGACCTTTATAGTAACTTTTAACAACTTTTGGTATTTGGGGTTAATATTCAAAGATATTCAAAATGTTAAAGGCTAAATTATTGTGCTTTTAATGGGGTCAGCACGCAAAAATTTAACCTAGAACCAAAAAAATTATTTAAGCACTTTATTTAAACACTTTAACTTTATTTGACTACTTAAAGTTTCATGTTCATCAGTGGCTTTAATCATACTTGCTTTTGGCTTTATTTGCTATAACACAATAATGCTCATAATGCAGTCTTGCCAAAACATCAGGCGGTCATAAAATCTGTGCAAATTTGCTTGTCAAAAAGTTAAAAACCCAGCATAATAACCGAAGATTTCAGGAGAGAATGTTGTTTTGTTTTTCATCAAATTATGAAATACCAAAACCATCACCGAAGGCGTAAAGACCCTATAATCGCTCAGGTAAAAGGACTGGAATCGTAATTTTTGGCAGTGTTATGCACTGCATCAAAATATAACAAATCTGGAGAGTGTATTGCTTTGCAATACCACCGAAGGGGAAAAGATTGACTTGTCTATCTGTACTATAAGCTATATTACAAGAAATTGATAAGCCGATTGAAAATCTCAGGTAACAGGACAGATAGGGCTGATAGCTACCGACATCAGGTTGGATTAGTTTTAGTGCTCTATTGATGTGCGATGTTTGGCTTTAGCGTTTTATCCGACGCTATTAAAACACCAAATAAACCATCAAACCGTTATTTGATTTTACCCACTCAAGGATTTGCCATGTCAGCCACAGACAAGCCTTTAAACCGCACCCCTTTTTATCAATCCCACATCGATAGCAACGGCAAAATCGTTGACTTCTCTGGTTGGGAATTGCCTATCCATTATGGCTCACAGATTCAAGAACATGACGCCGTGCGTACCGATGCGGGTATGTTTGACGTGTCACATATGGTGGTGACTGACATCGCCGGTAAAGACGCCAAAGCTTGGCTGCAAAAACTGCTTGCCAATGATGTCGCCAAACTCAAATTTGTCGGTAAAGCGCTTTATTCTGCCATGCTAAACGAGAACGGCGGCGTGATTGATGACTTAATCGTTTACCGGATGAACGATGCAGAGACCGAGTATCGCATCGTCTCAAATGCTGCCACCCGTGATAAAGATTTGGCACAGTTTGACAAAATCGCCAAAGACTTTGCCGTCACCATTACCGAGCGCCCAGAACTTGCTATGCTTGCAGTGCAAGGTCCCAATGCCCTGCACAAACTAAGCCAAGCCAAACCAAATTGGGCAGATAGCCTAGCTGTGCTAAAACCGTTTGTGGGCAAAGATTTGACCGACATTGAAGGCGCAGATTGGTTTGTGGCGCGTACCGGTTATACGGGTGAAGATGGCGTTGAAGTCATTTTGCCACAAGCGCAAGCCTCAGCATTTTTTACCTTACTCAAAGACCATGGCATCGCTCCAGCAGGCTTAGGTGCTCGTGATACATTACGTCTTGAAGCGGGTATGAATTTGTATGGCCATGAGATGGATGAAACCATCAATCCGTATGAATGCGGTATGGCATGGACGTTAGCGGTAAAAGATGATCGGAATTTCGTGGGTCGTGAGGCTATGCAAGCCAAACAAGACCAAGCGATTGCTGGGGGTAATGACGTCATGCAAGTAGGCTTAGTGCTAGAGTCACGTGGGGTACTGCGTGAAGGCATGACGGTCACGCTAGACAATGGCAAAACTGGGGTAATCACTAGCGGCACTTTTAGCCCAAGCCTAAAACAATCGATTGCGATTGCCCGTATTCCAAAGACGACGGATACAGCAGCCACCGTTGATTTGCGGGGCACACCGACGCCAGTACGTATCATTTCGTTACCGTTTGTTAGAAATGGCAACAAACAATTCAACTAGGATTTTATCGTGTTATGATGGATTTAACGCTTATTAATGAACAATATTCAAATGATTAGTCAGCGTAATTTGAAAAACCAATAATAAATTCATCATACTTAGAAGGTAAAATCATGAAAAAGTTACTCTTTGTTGTACCGTTTTTGGCAAGTTTGGCGGCCTGTACTTCAACCCAAGTTGCACAGCCTAGTCCGTCACAAGTGTTGGCAGTTCAAGCAAATTCACAAACCTTTAAATGCGACAACAACACTGAAGTTGTGGCATTCTACGGTCAAGAAAACGGCAGCAATGTCGCAAATTTAAAAATCACCTCGCCAATGCTCGGTCTAAACCAAGCCGCGATGGTATTAAAACAAGATGTATCAGGCTCGGGTAACCGCTATACCTTGTCAAATGCAACCAAAACTACCATGTATGATTGGGGCGTTAAAGGTGCAGAAGGTGCGTTAACCGTGACCTCACAAGGTCGTGATTATAACTTTGTGTGTAATGCTATTTAATCCGATTCACTTGTTGAATGGGTTAAACCGCTAAGTTGGTTTTTAAGTTTGGTCGATATACATTGTATCGACCAAATTTTTGTTACTCAGTTTGTTAAATTACTTAGGTTTTAAATACTAGGCTTTTAAAACTAGGCTTTTAAAAATGTTTAGTAAAAAGGCGCCAAGTGTGACTGCTTGGCTAACAGCCTTTTATTTTCACCCCTACTTTCGCTTTGAGGAAAATAGTTATGAGCAATATTCCAGCAGATTTAAAATATGTGGCTAGTCATGAATGGTTACGCCAAGAAGAAGACGGTACTATCACTGTGGGTATTACTCACCACGCCCAAGACTTGCTCGGTGACATCGTATATGTTGAATTGCCTGAAGTGGGTGAACACGTTGACGTGGATGCTGAAATTGCCGTGGTCGAATCTGTAAAAGCTGCCTCGGATGTTTACGCGCCCATCGCTGGTGAAATCCTAGCAGTCAATGAAGCATTGGTAGATGCGCCAGAAACCATTAATGAAGACCCTTATGGCGAAGGTTGGTTCTTTAAAATCAAACCAGACAATGCCGATGATTACCAAGGCTTGATGGACGCAGACGAGTACCAAGATAGTATTTAATTATCTTTATCTCATTGCTTTTATCTAATCGTCGTTATAGAGCCTAGCACTAAGGTAATCGCTTGATTACCTTAGTCTATTATCCTATCAATTAACTGTAATGCATCCTTTATTTTGTTAACTTGAGAGCTGCTATGTCAACACTTACCCCGCTTGCTGACCCAAAAAAAGCCAGTTTTTATGATGTGGTGAGCACTCGCCGTTCGGTACGACGCTTTACCAAAACGCCCATCAGTGATGAAGTGCTCAATGCTTGTCTCGATATGGCGATGTTAGCGCCTAGCTCAAGTAATTTACAGCCTTGGCAATTTTTTGTGATTGAATCTGAAGAAAAGCGCCAAAAAACTGTGACCTATTGTATGAGCCAAAATGCAGCAAAAACCGCCAATAAGCTGATTGTCGTGGTCGCTCGTACTGACACGTGGCGTCAACATGCCAAAGACAATATCAAGTATTTTCCCGTCAAACCCGTACCAAAACCTGTGCAAGATTATTATGGCAAGCTTATTCCGCTGACCATGACGCGCGGTGTGATGAATGTGTTCACTCCTGCCAAATGGGCGCTGACACAAGCCACGCGCAAAGTCAAAGGTGCGATGGTTGACCCCATCTATGATGCTGACGATCTCAAAAACTGGGCACTCATTAGCACCTCACTGGCTGCCGAGAATTTGATGCTCGCCTTGCGTGCCCACGGTTTTGATAGTTGTCCGATGGGGGGATTTGATGAGCCACAACTCAAAAAATTGCTTGACCTCAATGAAGAGCAGCATATTTGTATGGTGATTGCTGCCGGTGAGCGCGACGAGCGTGGTATCTATAGTGAGCAATACCGTTTTGAGCGTGAGCGCTTTATCGTTAAGGTGTAATATCGTTAAAGTGTAATTTTTATCCATTCAACCGATGTTTGTCATGGTAGCCATGACAAAACCTGCTATTTTTATTTTCAATGTTTTATCAGACGCTAAAGGAAACTTGAATGAGTCAACCGTCTTTTCAATCATTTGCTGATTTATTCCAATCATCAGAATTTATTCATCGTCATGTTGGCATTAGCCAAGATGAAAAAGAAGCAATGCTACAAGCCGTCGGCGCTGACAGCATGGCAAGCTTTATTGAACAGACGGTGCCAGCTTCTGTACGTCTTAGCAAAGAGTTAGATTTGCCCCTCAGTATGACTGAGCATGATGCCTTGGCAAAGTTGCGTGGGTTGGCGGATAAAATCAAGGTCAATAAAAGCTATATTGGCTTAGGCTATTATCCGACTCGCTTACCTGCGGTGATTCAACGTAATGTGCTTGAAAACCCAGGCTGGTACACGGCTTATACCCCTTACCAAGCGGAGATTGCCCAAGGTCGCTTAGAGGCATTACTTAACTTCCAACAAGTTTGTATTGACTTATCAGGTCTTGAATTGGCGGGCGCAAGTTTGCTTGACGAAGCGACGGCGGCGGCTGAAGCGATGGCGATGGCAAAACGCGTGGGTAAAAGTAAATCTAACCAATTTTTTGTTGATAGCCGTATCTACCCTCAAACCTTAGATGTCATCAAAACCCGTGCCAAATATTTTGGTTGGGAGATAGTGGTCGGTGATTTTGACGTTGCCAAGAATGGCGATTTCTTTGGCGCAATTTTCCAGTACGTGGGTAGCGAAGGCGATGTGGTTGATTTAACTGATATCATCAGTGCGGTCAAAGCCAAAGGCACGCAAACAATCGTTGCCGCTGATGTGATGAGTCTAGTACTTCTCAAATCACCGGGTAGCATGGGTGCGGATGTGGCACTCGGCAACACCCAGCGTTTTGGTGTGCCGATGGGCTTTGGTGGTCCACACGCGGCCTATTTTGCGTTTAAAGACAGTGCCAAGCGCTCTGCCCCAGGTCGTATCATTGGCGTATCAGTGGATGCCCAAGGTAAACAAGCCTTGCGTATGGCACTACAAACCCGTGAACAACATATCCGCCGCGAAAAAGCCAACTCAAATATTTGTACATCGCAAGTGTTACTGGCCAATTTGGCTGGGATGTATGCGGTGTATCATGGTCCCGAAGGCGTCAAACGTATCGCCACCCGCATTCATGCGTTAGCAAGCGCTTTTGCCCAAGCCATCAAACAAGCTGGTATGTCGATTGTGCATGAGCAGTTTTTTGATACCGTGTTGGTGAACACCCAAGGTCAAACTGAGCAAATCTATCAAAATGCCCTCAATATCGGCTATAACCTGCGCAAAGTAGACGATAACCATATCGCCATTGCCTTTAACGAAACCAGTGACGCAGCGGATTTTGGTATACTCACGCAGTTATTCACAGGCGTAGCCGCTCAATTATCTGATGATATCAGCTTGTCTTTGCCAGCGTCATTGCTACGTACCGATGCGATTTTAACTCATCCTGTCTTTAATCGTTATCACACCGAACATGAAATGCTGCGTTATTTGAAAAAGCTAGAAAACAAAGACTTGGCGATGAATCACAGTATGATTTCGCTGGGTAGTTGTACCATGAAACTTAACGCCACTAGCGAAATGCTACCGATTACTTGGAATGAATTTGCCAATGTGCACCCATTTGCGCCACGTGAACAAGTGGGCGGCTATATTGAAATGATTGAAGGCTTGCAAGAGCAACTCAAAGCCATCACAGGGTTTGATGCTATCTCTATGCAGCCAAACTCAGGCGCATCAGGCGAGTACGCAGGACTATTGGCGATTCGTCGTTATCATGAAAGCTTAGGTCAACCCAATCGTCATATCTGCCTGATTCCGCGCTCCGCACACGGCACCAATCCCGCCACAGCACAAATGATGGGGATGGAAGTCGTCGTGGTAGCCACCGATGAGCGTGGTAACGTTGATATTGCCGACTTGACTGAAAAAGCGGAAAAATACAGCGACAATTTGGGCGCCTTGATGATTACTTACCCTTCGACGCACGGTGTGTTTGAAGAAGGTATCCGTGATATCTGTGACTTGATTCATCAACACGGCGGTCAAGTGTATATGGATGGCGCTAACATGAACGCGCAGGTCAGTATGATGCAACCTGCGGATGTCGGTGCTGACGTCCTACACATGAATTTGCACAAAACTTTCTGTATTCCACACGGCGGCGGCGGACCTGGTATGGGTCCTATCGGCATGAAATCACATTTGGCGCCTTTTATTGCCAACCACGTCGTATCTGCGGTACCCAATGCACAAGATGGCATGAGTGCGGTATCGGCTGCCCCGTTTGGTTCAGCCAGCATCTTGCCTATTTCATGGATGTATATCACCATGATGGGTCGTGATGGCTTGGTGCAAGCGACAGAAGCTGCGTTATTAAATGCCAATTACACGGCTATGAAATTAAAAGACCATTACCCCGTGCTTTATAGTGGTGAAAATGGTCGCGTCGCCCATGAATGTATCATTGATATCCGCCCACTAAAAGCCGAAACAGGCATCACCGAAGTTGATATCGCCAAACGCTTAATGGATTACGGGTTTCATGCGCCAACGATGTCTTTCCCCGTGGCAGGTACTTTGATGATTGAGCCGACTGAGTCGGAAAGCAAAGAAGAGCTAGACCGCTTTATCTCAGCTTTCATTCAAATCAAAGCTGAGGCGATGAAAGTTAAAAACGGCGAGTGGCCAGCAGATAACAACCCACTGGTGAACGCACCACACACCGCGCAAGTGGTAACCGGTGACTGGGATCGTCCATACAGCCGTGAAGAAGCCGCCTATCCACTTGCCTATGTACGTGACAATAAGTTTTGGCCATCGGTGAGCCGTATCGATGATGTGTATGGCGACAAAAACTTAATCTGTTCTTGCCCCGATATCTCAAGCTATGAGAATGGTGAAATCGCAGAGTAAACCTCAATCAATACTTACCGTATTTATTACAAAAGCCATGCAAAAATGTGTGGCTTTTTGCTATAAAGCCAATTGCGAGTCAAAAGAATTCTGTTATGATGCAGGGGACTCAAAAAAATTGTAATCACTACGCGTGACTTTAAACCCATAATAAGTCAAGGATGACATTATGTTTAGTACCATTGCGATTATTATTTCGCTATTTCTATTAATGTATTTTGCCTATCGCGGCTATTCTGTATTAATTTTAGCGCCCTTGATGGCAACCCTAGCGGTGGCGCTATCAGGCGATATTCTAAGCTCACTACCTATCTATACCACCGTTTTTATGAAAGCGTTGAGTGGCTTTCTATTGAAGTTTTTTCCCATATTTTTGCTCGGGGCGGTGTTTGGTCAGCTCATGGCAGACTCTGGGGCTGCCACAGCGATTGCCAGAACGGTGGTTAGTAAATTAGGCGCGAATAAAGCCATACTGGCTGTGGTTTTGGTCTGTGCGATTTTAACCTATGGCGGTGTGTCGCTGTTTGTGGTGGCTTTTGCCATTTATCCGATTGCTAAAGATTTGTTCAAGTCAGCAGGGGTGCCAAAAAGGCTAATTCCAGGGGCGATTGCGTTAGGGTCATTTACCTTTACTATGACAGCGTTACCCGGGACACCGGCCATCCAAAACGCCATTCCCATTCCCTATTATGGTACCAATGCCTTTGCTGCACCCATACTGGGTATTATTGGTTCGCTTGTGATGTTTGGCTTGGGCATGCTGTGGCTGCAACGACGTGCCCATAGTGCCAAAACGGCTGGCGAGGGATATGGTATTCATGAAGATGATGAGCTGCACGCTGATAACCTAGACCCCCATCACACCTCTTTTATGGTGGCGATGATTCCTTTGGTATTGGTCATCGGCATAAATGCCTTGTTAACGTATGCGGTTTTTCCGAGTATGGATTTCTCTGCACTGCAAGCGCAGTTTAAAGACTTGGATATCAAGGGCGCTTTGGGACTTTGGTCAATCATTATCGCTTTAGTCACCGCGATTATTGCTTTGATTGTGCTGCGCCTAGGCAAATGGACGAACTTGCAACACAGTCTTAATAAAGGCACTTATAGCTCTATGTTGCCTATTTTTAATACAGGTTCAGAAGTCGGTTATGGTGCGGTGATTGCCACATTGGCGGGGTTTGCGGTGTTACGAGATAGCGTGTTAAATCTATCGCCTAGCAATCCATTAATCTCAGAAGCCGTGGCTATGACCACCTTAGCGGGCATCACTGGTTCTTCTTCTGGCGGCTTGAGTATCGCGCTGCCCATTTTAGGCAAAGAATATTTGGCGCAGGCAGTGGCACATGGGATAAATCCTGAGTTACTGCATCGTGTCGCGGTGATGGCAGCAGGTGGCTTAGACACGCTACCGCATAGTGGTGCGGTGATTACGTTATTTGCCATTTGCCATTTGACCCACAAGCAATCTTATAAAGATGTCGCCATAGTGACGATGGCAATTCCGCTGATTGCGGTGACGGTGGTGATTGCTTTGGGTACCATGCTAGGTTCTTTTTAAGCGTTTTATTTTTAATCGGTTTATTTTTAAGCCATTTAGTAGTAAAAAATCCCACTCAGCGGTGGGATTTTTTTATTTATTCAGCGGTTGTTTCATGGTCAATAGATGGCGAGTTATTGGCAATCACCCTATCCAAAATGGGTAAAATCTCTGCCATAATCCACGCTTTGCGCCACCCACTCAGCCAAGGGCTTAATGCCGGTTTTTCTGCTGCGACAGCATAAGCATACAGCTCTGACAGCCATTTTTTTCGCATCAATACTGTTTCATTAATTGACAGGGTTTGCCCATGCTGTTTGATGGCTTTTTCCAGTTGTTTTTGCACATCGCTAGACAGACTGCGATACGGTAAAGGCAATAGAGCTGGATAGGCTGCGTCATCTTCTTTTCGTACCTTATCAATCAGCGTCAAAATCTCTTGCCCATACATGCGAATCACATTGGGCTTGATACTGGTAAAACCTAGCTGCTTCATACTAAAAGGCGGTTTTTCGATGATTTCACGCAGCGCCTGCGGCCGCAGGATAAAAGTGCGTGGTCTATTGATTGATTTGGCAAGTTGTTCGCGCCATTCGCACAGAGTTTGCAGCATGGCGAGTTGCTCGCGATTATCGCGGTAATCAGCGACACTCAAATACAAGGCGTTATCAGGCGTGCTAAAGTTAGCAAAAATTTCTTGGGTATAGCTTTGGCAGTCTTCAACCGCATATTGCCATAAACCTTGCTCGGTCAACTGTGTTTTGATGGTCGCAAACATCGGCAATAAATAACGCACATCGTCTACCGCATAGCTTTCTTGCTCAGGTGTTAATGGACGCTGCAACCAATCTGATTGGCTTTCACCTTTATCCACATGCACAGCAATCGTTTCTTGCAGCGATTTTTGATAGCCAAGCGAGTTTTCACCAGTCAAAAAACCCAAACCAATTTGGGTATCAAACACATTGCGCAGCGCAGGCAAGTTGGAGAGTAAATAATAAATCCCCAAATCTTCGCCACACGCATGTAACACCACGGTGGGTATATCCGCTAACACTTCCCAAAATTCTTCTAAATACAGCTTAGGCGCGTCAATCAAATAAATCGCTTTGCCTGTATTGATTTGAATCAGCGCAAGAATGGGAAAAAAAGTGTCGCGCTTAATAAACTCAGTGTCTAACGCAATGGTATCGACTTGCTCTAGGTCATCGAGCAGGGCAAAAAGTGCGTCCTGAGTTTTCACCCAATGGATTGGCAAGTCATGGAGTTGTTGTAATTGGGCTGGGCTTAACGGGTTCTGGATGAGCATAACTTGGGTCTTGTGGACGGATAATTTAAGCGTATTTTATGATGAATCTAGGATTTTGTCTTGTCAAACTGATGAAAAGATTTTATAAGCGTCCACGATTTTGCAGGGCTTGACCCAGTGTCATGCTATCTAAATACTCAAGCTCACCGCCCATCGGAATTCCTTGGGCAATCCGGCTGATATGAGTGACGTAAGGCTTGACCGCTTCACTGATAAAATGCGCGGTGGTTTGCCCTTCTACCGTGGTACTGGTTGCCAAGATGATTTCTTCCACCGGGGTTTGCGCAGCTTGGTGTTGCTTTAACAGCCCAATCAGCTGATTGATGCCGAGCTGCTCCACGCCAATGCCATCAATGGGTGATAAATGCCCGCCAAGCACAAAGTATTTACCGTTAAACCCAGCGGTTTGCTCAATTGCCATCATGTCTGCTGCCGTCTCTACGATACAAAGCACGCGCTCATTGCGGCGCGGATCGCTACATATCGGGCAAATATCCTCATCTGATAAACCACGGCATACTTGGCATTGCTTGATATCATGCATCGCCACAATCAAGGCTTCGCCCAATGCTTGACCTTGCGGGCGTTTATAGCTAAGCAAGTGCAATGCCATCCGCTGAGCAGATTTGGGTCCTACCCCGGGCAGTACTTTGAGTTGTTTTACAAGTTCATCAAATTTTGGCGTAAGCATAGGCGCATTCTTATAAAAATGATAAAAAATAAAAAAAGCTGGCTGGAAAATAAAAAAGCTGACAATCAATTATCAGCTTTTTATGGGGGTTTGACTGCATAATCGCAAGGCAATTTTCCACTATTTTATAGCCCTAGTGGGTTTAAAATAAACCATTCATGCCTGGTGGTAACCCCATGCCATTGGTAGCACTCGCCATTTCAGTCTCATGTAGTTCATCGGCCTGACGCACGGCATCATTGATAGCAGCCGCAATCAAATCTTCAATCATATCAGGGTCATCTTGCAGTAGGCTTGGATCGATTGATAAACGTTTGACCACATGGCGACCATTCATGGTGACTTTGACCAAGCCACTACCCGCTTCGGCATGCACTTCTTTTTCTGCCAGTTTTTTCTTGGCGTTTTCAACGTTTTTTTCGACTTGCTTTTGCATCATTTGCGCTTGTTGCATGAGGGCTTGTAAGTTCATAAGTTTTCCTGTTTGTTTCTAATCTTGGTGGCTCATTGTAGCGAATTTGACCGCAAACTGTCTATTGCTAATCGTTAGCCCAAATTTTTAACATACAACTGCTAACATAAAATTGTTAGCATAAAAATGCTAAGATACCATCACTCACATAAACCCATTAATAGCAAAAAACTACGACTATGACAACAAATACACCCCCATCGCTAGAGGTCGCTCTCTATAAAGCTGCTGATGTTATTAAATGTGCGCAAAATATTGCCATCCTGACGGGGGCAGGTGTCTCGGCTGAAAGTGGCATTTCGACTTTTCGGGATAAACTTACTGGATTGTGGCAACAATACCAAGCCGAATATTTGGTCAGCATTCAAGCGTTTGAAAAGGAGCCTGCCTTGGTGTGGCAATGGCACCAATGGTGGCGTGGACAAATCGCCGATAAACAGCCCAATCCTGCCCATTTTGCCTTAGGTGAATGGCAAACATTGGCAAAGCAGCAAGGTAAGACTTGGACGTTGTTTAGTCAAAATGTCGACAATCTGCATGAGCAAGGCGGTGCTACGGTGGCAAAACTGCATGGGAATTTGGCCAAAAATCGTTGTCATGATTGCGGCAAGCCGTATACCAAAGCGATTGCTGTCACAGACACTGAGTTAAAGCATTGTGAATGCGGCGGTTTGATTCGCCCGGATATTGTGTGGTTTGGCGAGATGTTGCCCCAAGACGCTTGGCAAACGGCAGAAACGGCAGCGCTCAATTGTGATGTATTGGTGAGTATCGGCACATCAAGCGTGGTTTATCCTGCAGCGGGCTTGATTGATTTGGCAAAACAACAGGGCGCAACCGTCATCGAGATTAATCCCAATCCGACCCAGACCACAGCGGTTGACATCGTGTTACCCGACAACGCAGGGAAAATATTGCCGTTATTGGTCAAGGCGCTGAAATAAAAAAGCACAATAAAAAAGCCAGTAAATTTTGCTACTGGCTTTTGGGTTCTGGCTAATGGGTTTTGGCTTTATATCAGGCGAGTGTATCCAAACCGCGTTTTAAATCAGCGATAATATCATCGACATCTTCAAGCCCCACCGAGAAGCGAATTAAGCCTTCGCTCACGCCTGCCTCGATTCTTGCTTCAGGTGTCATGCGAAAATGGGTCGTCGTCGCAGGATGGGTAATGGTGCTTTTGGCATCGCCTAGGTTATTGGTAATCGAAATCATGTTGGTACTATCGATAACATGCCAGGCTGCCGCTTGGTCAGCCACCTCAAAGCCAATAATGGCACCAAACGCACCGCCTTGCACATTTTTGAGCGCGGTGTGTTGGCGTTTGGCGATATCATGGGATGGGTGATCGGGCAACCCTGAAAAATGGACTTTGCTGACTTTTGGGTGATTGTGCAAAAATTTAGCGATTTGATTGGCATTTTCGCAGTGGGCTTTCATACGCAGTGACAAGGTTTCTAGACCCTTTAGCAACACCCACGCATTAAAGGGCGATAGACTAATCCCGCCAGTACGCACTACCCCAAAGGCTTTTTCCATCAAGTCATTGTTACCGACCAGTGCACCGCCTAGCACACGACCTTGACCGTCAATATATTTACTGGCGGAATGCAATACCACATCCGCACCCAACATTAAAGGTTTTTGAATAGCAGGGGTAGCAAAGCAGTTATCGACGATTAATAGCGCATCGTTTTCATGCGCCAGCGTTGATAAAAAGCTTAAATCGGCAATTTGCGCCAAAGGATTGGAAGGGCTTTCGCAGTACAGCACCTTGGTATTAGGCTGCATCGCCTGTTGCCAAGCGTCATTGTCAAAACAGTCTACATAACTCACCTCGACGCCAAACGCCTTAAAGTAGGTATCAAACAGGGCGACGGATGAGCCAAATAATTGCTTGGCTGCTAGCAGATGGTCACCGGCTTGCAAGTACGCCAAACACATGGTCAAAATTGCGCCCATGCCTGATGCGGTTGCCACGCAGCGCTCGCCTTCCTCTAAAGCTGCCAATCTGCGCTCAAAAGCGCGCACGGTTGGATTGGTATGGCGCGAGTAGACATTGCCTTTTTTATTGCCATTAAAATGGTCGGCGGCATCGGCGGCATTTTTGTATACGTAGGAGCTAGTGGTAAAAATCGCTTCGTTATGTTCGCCTTCATCGGTACGGTGGTAACCGCCGCGCACGGCGATGGTTTGGTCGGCATAATCTAGGCTTAAATCAAGTGCATCACTTTGCCAGTTGGGGTCTAATTGGGTCATAATGTTACATCTTTTGTGCATCAAATAAATTATGATAGCATAAGTTGGATTTGACGGTGGCTTTCAAGTCAGTATTTTATGCAAAAATGCCATGACAACCAACTTTTCTTAGGCGAGTGTCACGTTAATCAGTGATTTTTTTAAAAGGATTCAGGCTTTGGTAGCAGCATTTTATTCGGTATCTGTTGGCTTTGTCAGACTAGCATCGCAAAAACTCACGCCCAAAATTGTGACATTTTGCTTGCCATTGCTATTTACGCTGCTACTTACGCTACTTACCGCTTGCCAAATGCTGCCGAACAATCCCCATATCGCCGCTACGCCAACTGTATCAACGCAGCTGACAGGTGCGCAAAAATTTTCCGAAAAATCGCGTATACAAGGTCAATATTTAATCAGCCGTATCAGTGCCAGCAAAAACCCCTCACCAAGCAAATTTTCCGGTTATTATCCGCTGATTGATAGCAGTGATGCGTTTGCTTCACGCAGTATTTTGACCGAAATGGCTCAGCAGACCATCGATATCCAATACTATATTTGGCACAACGATGCAGCAGGACAATTGATGCTCAAAGACTTGTACCAAGCCGCCAATCGGGGTGTCAAAGTACGACTGTTACTCGATGATTTGAACACCAATCCGGAACTTGACCAACAGCTGCTTGCCTTTGCGGCGCATGCTAATATCCAAGTGCGATTGATTAACCCCAAAGTGGTGCGCGGCTTTACCCCCGCCAATTTTGTGGTAGCACTGCCCCGCTACCAACGCCGCATGCACAATAAAAGCATGACCTTTGACCGTCAGTTATCCATCATTGGTGGGCGCAATATTGGCGATGAATATCTGCGTAAAGATAGCATCGCTAAGTTTGCTGATTTGGATGTTTTGCTTGCCGGCAAAGTGGTCAACCAAATCAATGATAGTTTTGAAGATTATTGGGATAGTCCTCTATCGTATGATATCGAGCGTTTGGTCAGACCCTCAAAAAACCCCGAGCGTAATAAAAGCGATGAGCCATTTTTGGGGACTTTGACGGCGATTGCACCGGTCAACAGCCAGTCTCATCTACATAAAAGCTCGCAACTTTATCGGGTACAAAATGGCGCCATAGTCGATAAACAACTGTATAACAAAAAAATCCAATTTCGTTGGCAACCGATGCAGTTTTTGGCAGATGATGTCAAAAAACTGCTTAATCAAGATGATAAAGATAGCCGATTGGTATCACAGCTTCGAGCCCGTATTGGCACCCCAAAACAGCAATTGACCATTGTCTCATCGTATTTTGTGCCCACTGACTTGGGCGTGCTGCAACTAAGAAAACTCATGGAAAACGGGGTAAAAATCAATATTTTTACCAACTCGTATGAATCAACCGATGTGCCTATCGTGCATTCCGGGTATAACGTGGCACGCGTGCCGATGCTCAAAGCAGGGATTGCGCTTTATGAGTTAAAATCATCTGCCGATGCAGACTTTCGCCGCAAAAAACGTAGCTTATATCGCAGTAAGTATAGCACCAGTTTGCATACCAAAGCCTTTGCGGTGGATGACAAATATACGTTTATCGGTTCTTACAATGTGGATCCGCGCTCTGCCAACATCAATACTGAGCTTGGTGTGCTGATTGAAGATAAAGCGCTTGCCAAATCCTTTCATAATACGTTTGATAACTCTATGCTCAATATCAGTTACCGCGTACATCTTAAGGATAATGAACAACTGATGTGGCAAACCCATGATGATAAAACCAATAAAAAGCTTATCAGCTTGGATAAAGAGCCGCATATGACGTTTGTCAATGGACTTTGGCTAAAGATTTTTTCTGCTTTGCCATTTAAGCGCTTGTTGTAAGCGGGCATATTACAAAAAACACACATTTTTGGTAGTAAAAATAGTACCAAAATCACTATAGTATGCGGTTTCAAAAAGTAATATATCTCAACTGTTAAATCATGACGTTTGCTTGTAATATTTATTTAAATAATTAAATTTATTACAGTTTTGATAAATTATTGTTCAAATTGTCAAGTGATTTAATTTGTCAGGTGAATAGTGACGAATTTAATTTTTTAGCACGTTAGATAACCTATTTTTCCATTGATTATAAAGCTTGTAAACCTTTAGCCAGCTTCTAGGTAATATTGTCAACTATGCCATTTTTTCATGATGCCAACGAAGAAATTAGGGATTTAAATCGCTACGAAAAAAACGTGGTGTATTTAACGATTTTTGGGGCTTTTTTTGCTTCCTTTGATTTTACGATTTATTTTTATTTTAATGATAGTATCAATCAAGCTTTTTTCCCAGAAAATATACCTGAGTCGTTAAAGTCGATTTGTTTTTTGCTACTGATTTTAGCCGGTTATATGTCAAGACCGCTAGGCGGTTTGATATTGGGTGATATCGGCGATCGCTATGGCAGAAAACATGTGTTGCTGTATAGTTTGCTATTGGTGGGTGCGTCTGGTTTAGTGATTGCCTGTTTGCCTAGCTATCATCATATTGGTGTGGCAGCGATTGTTCTCATGCTATTGTTGCGTTTAATTCAAGGCTTTGGCTATGGGGCTGAGGTACCCGCTTCATGGGTCTATATTGCTGAGCATATGCCTCGGCGTCAATTAGGATCAGTGTGTGGCGGTCTTATTAGTGCACTGATTTTGTCGACTTTGATGGGCAATATTTTAAGCTCCACCTTATCAAATATGCTCACCCCTACCCAGATGCAATCGTATGGCTGGCGTATTCCTTTTGTCCTCGCCAGTATCGGTACGCTATTTGCGGTGCTGTTACGAACCAAGCTTGAAGAAACCCCGCTTTGGCTGATGGCTAAGTCTAAAAAGCGCTTGGTTAAACGTCTGCCGATACGCCGAGCTATTATCAAATACCGTTATGGTACGGTGATGACGCTGGGTTTGTCCTGGTTTACCGCCAGTGTTTATTTGACGATTTATTTGCTTTTGCCGATATTGGGTATCCAGTTTTTTGATGTCGATACCAGTTTGATGATGATATCCAATGGAGTGGGTATTATCTTTGGTGGATTGGGGGCGTTAACCTATGGTTATTTTGCCGATCGTTTTAATTCAGGTCGTGTATTTACTTTAGGCTGTATATTTTTAAGCATTGCCAGTGTTATTTTCTTTGTTTCACTAAAAAACAGTAGCGAATTATTACTGATTAACTATGCAATTTTAGGGTTTTTCTCTGGGGTGATTGGCTTAGTCCCAAGTATTTGTGTGCGTCTGTTTCCAGTGAGTGTACGCCTAAGTGGCATTAGCTTTAGCTATAACGTGGCGTATGCATTGGCAGGCGCATTATTGCCTGTGCTATTGGTTTATTTTTCACATAAATTAATGCTTTCAAGCGCCTTGTATCTGGTGTTTGTCTGTGTGATTGGCATTATCATGGGTATGTTGTTGACCAACTTGCATGGTTTGTATCGCATGGAAGATAAGCGGCTGATGAATTCTTGAGTTTTTTCATCGCTGATAGTTGTTTTACCATCGCTTTTTTTTAGCGCCCGCTTTTATTGATTGGCTGATAGATTAGCTATAGATTAGCCACTTTTTTTGAATATTTGCCGATGACTCTGCCTATGACCTCAATGCAGCATAAACGATTGTCCACCGCCCCGATGATTGATTGGAGTACACGCGATTATTGTTACTTTGCTCGATTATTCAATCCTTATACTTACCTTTATACTGAAATGATAAGTACCTCGGCGATATTGCAGGGAGATACAGACTATCAGCTGCGATTTTATCCCAATGAACATCCTTTGGTGCTTCAGCTTGGCGGCTCAAATCCTGATGAATTGGCGCGCTGTGCTAAAATCGGGCAAGACTACGGTTACGATGAAATCAACCTAAATGTTGGCTGTCCGTCCGATCGGGTACAACATTATAAAATCGGGGCTTGCTTGATGGCAGAGCCCAAATTGGTGGCAGATATTGTCTCTGCGATGCGCGATGCGGTGGATATTCCTGTCACTGTCAAGCATCGCATTGGCATTGATAATTTTGATAGTTATGAGTTTATGGCGGATTTTGTAGATCATGTGGTGAAAGCAGGTTGTCAGCATGTCATCGTCCATGCGCGCACTGCTTGGCTACAAGGCTTAAGCCCTAAACAAAATCGTGAAATTCCGCCCCTTCGCTATGAGGATGTGTACCGCTTAAAGCAGGATTTTCCCGATATATTTGTGGAAATCAATGGCGGTATCACCACTATTGATGCAATCAAAACCCATCTGACGAAAGTCGATGGCGTGATGATTGGGCGTGAAGCTTATCACAACCCTTATATTTTAGCTGAAGCCATGCAGCTGTGGGGCGAGCCAGTGCCTAGCCGAGCGGATATTTTTTATCAGTTATTGGATTTTTTGGCAGCCAGTGACGCGCGTGGCACACCCTTGACGGCCATTATGCGCCATTATTTAGGCTTGTTTCAAGGATTGACAGGCAGTCGTAAATGGCGTCAGGCACTTAGCGGGCAAAAATCCCTCTCGGTTGCCCAAGTTCGTGAAGCGGGTGAAGCGGTTTTGGCGTTAAATGCGGGTTAAAAGTTAGCTAAAAAAGACTAGCCGTATAAATACTGCGCCATCGCCAAGCCATTATTCATCATATGCAACACCACAGGCAATAACAGTGACCCTGACATGATACGCCCATAGCTAAATAGCATCGCTAGACAAAAAATCCCCAACAACTCGACCACACCGTATTGCATATGAATCACCGCAAATACAATACTGGTTAGCACACTGGCGCCCCACATACCAAGCTTTGAGCTGGCAAGCCCTGTCCACATAAACCCACGAAATATCACTTCTTCATAGATCGGCGCAAATACCACCATCGCCAGCACAAGCAGCCAGCGTGGATGCGCGGACTCAGCAAGATTGTCCATAAACATCATGGGGTCGCGACCCAGCCAGACGGTGATTAGATTGATGATAACATTTAGCACAATCAGTAGTGCGCTACATTGTAACAACTGATGCCAAGTAAAGGGCTTCATGGCAAGATAATCTTTGACACGGCTGTTTTTGAATCGGATAAACAAATAAACGCAGCCAAGCACCATGGCTAAGGTAAAGCCTAGCGATAGACTCATTAACGTGCCGTTTTCACTGCCCTGCAACACTTTTTTAGCGATATCCAAATTTGCTGCATCTTTTAGCACCCACGGTGCAAACAACACCACGCCGATCAATTGACTGGCAAAAAACACCGCCAATAACACCATAGATAGCACAATGGTCTTTGGCAAATCGTAGATGGGGGTGCTAGGCTGTAATGATAAATTTTGCACATTAAACCTTTGAATGGATGTTGGTTTTGTTACTGGATATCATGATTGACTGAGCGAATAAGCGCTTTGATTCGTTCAACCGTACTGGCTGGGTATTCTAACGGGAACATATGCCCCCCTTCATGTACTTCAAAATCAATGCCCATACGCTGTTTGACCAGCGCAGGGAACCCACGTTTGAAAAACAAGCTATCTTTACCAATTATTTGCTTGGCAGGGACAGCCGGCGGATGGTTAGGTTTTTGCCAGTAAAGTGAGGGATTAGTGCGAAACACCGCTACTTCCACCGCTTTTGGAATGGTAAGCGTCACTTGGCCATCTGCCGTATCAGTCAAGCCATAACGAATAAAATCATTAAAACAGCGCTCATCAAAGTATCGATAGAATGCCTTATGCCGCAGATGCTCGTAGGCGACTTCACGGCTTGGCCACGTGTCACGGCGATGGCTTGATAGACCTGCAGGCGTGAGCCTATCTACCAACCGTGGGCTAAAGCGTTTTGCCCAATGTAGTGCCATCGAATAGTAGCCATGAATGAGCGGTGGGTCTAAGGCAATCACTTGGCTAAATAGCTCGGGCGCCTCATAGCTGGCTTGCAGCGTGCACAATGCACCAAGCGAATGCCCTAGCCCGATGACCTTGGTTTGCCCGCGGGCGCTTAAGTGCGCTTGGATGCTATCAATCACTTGTTGGGTCAGTTTTTGCCAATGATTGTCAACCGGATAACGCGGGTCAATGCCTAACGCTGGGATATAGACAATATCAAATTCATCACTGAGCAAATCAAACAGAGATTGATAGGTTCGCGATGGTATCCCATTGGCATGCGCAAAGTGTATCAGCGGTTTTTGCCCTGCCTCTGCTATCGCTATTATCCCCTCTATGCCTGTCGCTAGCGTTGGCGCAGAGGGCAAACCATTGGCTAACGGATGCTGGCTCGTCTCAGATGACATGGCTATTGCATCCCTTTGTCATTTGCAGCCGCTTGGGTTAATTGGATAGCAAAGCCTTTGGAGACCGTTTCGCCAAACCCATAGCCGATTTGGCTGGCAAATTTACCCAACACTTTTTTCACCGGGTCTTCTGGGTTATATTCCACGACATTGTCTAGTTTTAGCTGAGACTCAAGGGTGCTGATGCCGCCTTTTTTATCTGCCAAACCGAGATTAATCGCTTGCTCACCACTCCAGAATAACCCAGAAAAAAGCTGATTGGCGTCAGGGTTTTTGAGGCGATTGCCGCGACCTTGTTTGACAGCATTGATAAAATGGGCGTGGGTGTTATCAAGGACACCTTGTACATGTTGGCGCTCAAACTCGGAGAGCGGGCGGCTCATGCTTAAAATATCTTTGTGCGCACCGGCTGTCATGGTGCCATCTTTAACGCCTAGTTTATCCATCAAACCTTGGACATTGTAGCTTGGCATAATCACGCCAATTGAGCCGACCAAGCTTGAGGGATTGACCCAAATTTCATCTGCCGCAGATGCGATATAATACGCGCCCGAAGCACCCATATCTTCGATAACGGCATACAGTTTTTTGTTAGGATGGGCTTTTCTCAATTCGGTCATGGTTTGCCAGATTTCATCGGATTGTACAGGCGAACCACCCGGTGAGTTGATGCGTAACGCCACCGCTTGCGCTTGGTCGTTGTTAAACGCTTCCGTCAATGCTTCGCCCACCGCTTGACTATTGGCTTCATTGTCGCTGCTGATAACGCCTTTGACATCGACGACGGCTAAATGCGGTTTGCTCATATCGATATCACTCATGCCACTTTTGGCAGAGCCACTACAGCCTTTTGCCACTACCGCGCCAAATAGTAGCACATACCCCAAGGTGATAAGCTTAAAGAAAATACCCCAGCGTCTTGCACGGCGCTGCTCCACAAGGCTTGCCATCAGGGTTTTTTCTAGCAATTGCCATTCTTTGCCTGCGTATGGCGCATTGGGTGGCAAGTTTTGTGCATGGTTTGGTTGAACAGGTGGCTTTGACTGTGAGGGTTGGTTGGGATCGGGTGGCCAATTATCTGACATAAAAGTTCCTTAGCAATAGGTAATTTACCGCCCATGATAGGGGGAAGCGGTCAAAATTACAATCACTGCCTTGTAGCCAAATCGTCAAGTATCAGTCCGTATCATCTGGGGTAAGCGTGTAAATTACCGCGCCCACTTGATCGGCATACAGGACTTCGAATGGGTGGTCTGCAGGCTTATCCACTGACCAACTAGCCAGCGATAATTGGCTATCTTCGCCCAGTTTTTGCGACTTATACGCGCCTGTGACCACATGCAGTAAGGAAGGTTTAGTCAACGCTAGCCACGATGGTTTAATGGATAACGTATAGGGCTGAATCAGTAAATGGGTCGCCGACACCGTGCATAATTTTTCAGTCATTTGCATGGGGATATCGCTATTACCTGCCAACATCAGTACATCGTAGGGCTTTCTAGTTGGTGGCTTGAAACGAATGTGAATATAACAGGTTTGGGTCGCTAGCTTTTGCTCATCGGTTAAGGCTAAATCCAAGTGCCATCCCGACACCGCTGTCACTTCCAAGCCATCTTGTTGCCAACGTTGGGCGGTTTGGCAGCTCCTCGGTGTAATCGCACGAAAACTTGCAGATACAGCCTTATCTGTCACATCAAGCCTGCTGTGTTCGACATCATACCCTGCCAGCCAGTAGGCTTTAATAGGTACATGGGTTGCCAGTTGTTGCACCAGCTCATTGACACGAACACTGGGCGTTTGACTAATCACGCCAGTTAATCGGTGAACCTGCTGATTTGCCAACAGCGGATAAATATCACGGTTCAACAGCGAACTGATTTCTTCATCAACTGCAACATTACGGATAGCTGGTTTGGTTTTCAAAAAATTGGGTTTATCCGCCTGCGCAGCTTTGATTTGGTTATCGGACAAAATCAGCCAGCTATCATCGCCTTTCTTTAATAAACTAATCACCAGTTTAGGGTTATCACCAACTGCTAGAGTCGGCTTGTTGTTATTTAGGCTGCGCTGCTGCAGTGGCAATAATATCAACAAGATAGCCAGTGGCAACATCAGCATTCTAGGCAACAAGCCTTTTAACAACCCCAGTAGCGCAATTAACAAGCACAGGGCAAGCTGCGTTTGTGACAAGGCGAAAAATGATTGTTTGGCAACACCCATGTCGATAAGTTGCTTAAGTAAAAGATGAAATACATTGAGCAGGGTTGTTAGCAGCGACCAAATGATTTGGCTTAGCCAATCCCCTACCACGGGTAGCCAACTAACGACGCCTGCCAACATATCCAAAGGTACAATCACTAAGCCTAAAAATGGTACGGCTAGCAAGTTTACCAAGATGCCAATAACCGATACTTTGCCAAAAAACCACACCACGATAGGCAGCATCCAAACAAATAGCCAAATTTGTAGTTTTAGTAACGTCTTGAATTGATGGCTGATGATTTTAACAAAACCACTCAGCACATCGCTGCGTGCAGTAGGCGCTAGTAACTGACTAACATCCTTAATTTCAATGGCGCTAACTGTCCCTATTGTCTCGCTAAATTTTAACAGTAAAACCACCGCCACAAAGGACAACCAAAACCCTGCTTGCCCGACTGCCGTCGGTTCTAGCCAAATCATGCCTAACGCAACCCAAGCCAGCAGCCGATAAGCAGAAAAATTAACCAATAACTGTTTCGACAGCGTAAGCAGTAACAGCATCCAAAATGTCCGCTGGGCAGGTATTTCAAAACCCACCAGCAGCGCATAAAACCCTGCCATCACTACACTCACCCAGAGTACCAATAAACTACTCGGTAATTTGACCAACAACTGCGGCGCAAGCCACTTAACGAGCCATAATAAAAAAACAGATACGATAGAAGCTAGCATCAGCACATGCGGGCCTGAAATTGCCAATAAATGGCTAATCCCCGTGACTTGATAGCGATTCTTAAGGTCGCTATCCATCAGGCTTTTATCACCGGTTAACAGTCCTAATAAGATTGCATGGCTTTGGATAGCGCTCTGAATGGAACTCTGACTAGAAGTTTGACCCGAACTTTGACCAGAAGTTTGAAAAGCAGTTTGGGCAATATCGGTATTTTTAGAAGTGACTATAGCGGTGGATTGTTTCAGCAGGGTTGTATGCAAATTGGCGAGAATTTTTTGGCGTAGTTGCCAGCGCAATTGTTCGATAGCAATAACCATACGGTCTTTCACATGGGTTACATTAAATTCATGTATGCTCGTTTTTTCAATACCGATGATCACTCCCTTTGCTTGCACCCCACGCTGTCTCAACCATTGCGCTTCATCAAATCCTAGCATGAGCGGTTTAGCATTGCTGGGTAAGCTTGTAGGCTTAGGCTTTGCAATGGGCTCAAGCTGCAATTTTACATTAAGCTGCATGCCAGGTCTTAACTGCGACAAGGTCGCTTCCCAATCAGGGTTGTCTTTGATGTTAGCGCTAATCATTGCCGTTAGCGGTGGTTGAGGGGGTGCTGACGATGCATCAGCATCACCGTCCTTATCAACGCGGACTTGCAGGATTTGTTTGATGAAACCATTACCAATCAGGGCATTATCATTTGATAATGGGCTCATTTGGCTCAGCGTATCGCTGATTTGATGCGATTCAACGATGGCATCCACTGTGAGCGCTGAGGGCAATAACGCGTTTTGATACAGCTTATAATGATATAAACCATAACTGACACTCAGCATGAGCGTCAGCAAAAAGATAAAACTTGCTAACAACGGTAAGGCAAAACGGTAGGCTAATGCAGGGTTTGGTGACGCTCGTTTTAGCTGTTTACGCTTGCAGCCATGGTATAAACCTACATTGATTAGCAGCGCTATCAACAGGGCTACTGATAACATCTGCCAAATTTTTGCATCATAACTGGCTATCTCATAACTTGTTAGCGCAGAACCTATCATCAAGGGTTGGTTTGCTAGCGTATTTACCACTAAAAACCCCAACAAACTGGCAACCGTGATGAGCCAAATCATGTTTCAGCCTTGATAAAGATAGCGATAGCTCGCTACTTCCCTTACAATTATCGAATGAACGATATAGTAAAACAAATAGCAACTTTTGGAAATTATTAATCGATGTTGACTCAATTGATTAGCGGCAATGACAAAACCTCAGCCGTAAGGAAAAAAACTATCCAAATCAGTCTAGGGATTGCAGGATTAATACTGGTTGTTGACTGTGGGCTATTGCTGGTCAATCGTGTTTTTCATATTGGCACCCTAGTGCCATTGGGCATAGGGCTAATTTTTTTAGGTCATGCGGTGTACTGGGAGCGTATCCAACTTTATTTGGCGTCACAGCCGTCATTAAAAAAACTATGGCAGCTGGTTTGGCTATTATTTTTTGTCTGGTTGATAAGTTTTTGTATCTTTGTCAGCTATTTAAAACAGCACTTTAACACCGATAACCATCCTAAAGCAGCGCAAGCGATTATTGTCTTAGGTGGTGGAACAAAAGATAACAAGCCGACCGATGCGGTAAAACTACGTTTGGATAAAGCATCTGAAGTCATCAGGCGGTTTGCAAACGCACTTGTGATAACCAGTGGTGGTTTTGATGCAGGGGAGGATGTCAGTGAAGCCAAAGCGATGGCGGACTATTTACATGACACCTATGGTATCAGCTTGGCGAATATTTCGCTTGAAGAACAAAGCACCAGTACCGAGCTTAACTTTGTCCATAGCAAAAAGATTTTAGCGCAGCAAGGGATTGCCTTAAATCAACCGATAATCGCAGTCACCAGTGATTTTCACACCTTGCGCGCAAGCCTTATTGGCAAACGACAAGGATATACCAATTTACAGGTGGTCGGGTCTGACACCCCTTGGTATATCCGTCCAAATGTGTGGTTTCGCGAATACTTTGCTTTTATCAGCGGTTGGCTACTCGATGAGTATTAAGCCACCCACGTACCATTTTGCAAGGCTAATTGTTTATCCGCCAACTGTGCCAGTTGCCGGTCATGGGTGACCATCAACAGCGCGGTATTAAAATCTTTTTGTAGTTCTGATAAGATTTCAAACACCGCCTGCGCATTGGCATAGTCTAAGTTCCCTGTGGGTTCATCTGCCAGTATCAATGAAGGCTTTGTCACCAACGCCCTAGCAATCGCCACCCGTTGACGTTCACCGCCAGATAGCTCGCCTGGGCGATGGGTCAGTCGATGCCCCAATCCTACTTTTTCCAGTAATTCAATAGACTGTTGACGCGCTACTGCGATTGGCACTGCTTTTCGCATCAATAGCGGCATTGCCACATTTTCAATCGCAGTAAACTCCGCCAACAAATGATGAAACTGATAAATAAAGCCCAAATGCTGGTTACGAAGCTCACCGCGCTGGGTTTCATTCAAATCATTGATGCGTTGCCCATGTAACCACACTTCCCCACTGGTCGGCACATCTAACCCACCCAAGATATGTAGCAAGGTACTTTTACCCGACCCGCTTGTGCCAACAATGGCGATGCGCTCGCCACTGTTAATACTGATATCCAAATGATTGAGCACATTCGTGGTGGTTTTACCATCTTGATAGGTCTTGGTGATATTGTTTCCTGTTAAAATCGCCGTCATGGCTCACTCCTATTCATAACGCAATGTTTGAGCCGGTTGAATGCTAGCTGCTCGGCGTGCTGGATAAATGGTTGCCACAAAACTTATTACCAGTGAGGCTGCCACGATGATGGCTACATCTTTCCATTCAAGTTGTGAAGGTAAATAGTTGACAAAATACGCATCAAATAAATGTAACCCAAATAAATTATTGATACCGCCTACCACATCGCTCACGGTCAACGCTAAAATCACGCCCAAAATAGTTCCCGCGACGGTACCAATCACCCCGATAAACAATCCTTGCACCATAAATACTTGGGTGATGAGCTTAGGCGACGCACCAAAGGTTTTTAAAATCGCAATGTCCGCCTTTTTATCAGTCACCAGCATCACCAAGGATGAGACAATGTTAAATGCAGCAACCAAAATAATCAAAAACAGCAACAACCCCACCATAGCTTTTTCCATTTGGATGGCTCCAAATAAATTCCCATGCGTTGATGTCCAGTCACTAGGCATAAGCATATTGGGTGCAAGGCTCGCTGCTTGCTGAGCCACTTGTGGTGCTGCAAACAAATCTTTTAGCTTCATGCGAATACCTTGCGCTCCCGCAGGCAGACGCAATAACGTAGCTGCATCATTCATCGGGATGAATGCCATAATATTGTTGACTTCAGGGCTGATGTCATACACCCCAGTGACGGTAAAACGTTTGAAGCGCGGAATCACCCCAGCAGGCGATGGTGAGGCTTCTGGTAACACCAAGGTGACCATATCGCCTTGTTTCACCCCCAGTGAATCCGCCATTTGCTTGCCAATCACAATGTCAAATTGACCTGCTTTTAGACTATCGACACTACCACTCTCCATATGCTGATGAATAATCGAGACTTTTTTCTCATAGCTTGGCTCAATACCTGTCACCATGATACCTGCGACTTGTCCATTCGCGGTGAGCATACCCTGTAATTGGATAAAAGGTGCGACGGCTTCAACTTTGGGGTTTTTTTGAATAGTTTGCGCCAGTGTCTGCCAGTCTGGGATAATTTCACTCGCAGTGACAGTGGCTTGCGGCACCATGCCCAAAATACGACTCTTAAGTTCGCGGTCAAAGCCATTCATCACCGATAACACAGTAATGAGCACGGCGACGCCAAGCGTCAAACCCACCATTGAAATCAAAGAAATAAAAGAAATAAATCGGTTACTTCGCTCAGCACGGGTATACCGTAATCCTAAAAACAAAGCCAACGGTCGAAACATAGCATTCCTAAAAATTATCACTATTTTGATGATACAAGCAGGCAAAGAAATAACTTATTTCAAAACCATTATTCAAGCCTGCTAAAAGCGTGTTAGTCTGACACACTTTTTTACCATTTTGGCAAAAGTTTTTTTGCAATTTTGCTAAAAATTCGCAGAATCAAACATAACTGCGCAATAAATTGTGGATGTTTTAAGCAAAATAAGGTGAAAAAATTCTGCATGTCCCCATTAACATAGCAGAATTAAATTTCATCCCTGCTTAATCAAGGGTTAATCCATTGTTAACAGATAGGTTAATAGGTGATACTCGTTGACTTAACCGAGATGATTTGAAGGCTGATATTAGCCTATTGATAGCTGATAATGTAATCATTAAAATTTTGATAAATATCGTGACAGCTGTTTAGTTTATTCAGTGTGTTTGCAGTATAAGCCTGTTGTTACTGATAAACCTGTTGTTACTTAAAGGACGTCTTATGACCAATACTCACCAACCCCCTTCTTCAAATGCCCCCAATACGATTAGTCTAAACTGTGATCAAGTGGTTGGTCATGCAGATCACTGGTCATGTTTTACCAACAATATTCCCGATGACGTCCCAAATTGGTTGCAATCGCATATCGATACTGCCACTCTCCCTACCCCACTAAAGACTACCAACGCCACGTCTTCGCATATTTTACTATCGGGTAATCAGCCAATTCATGTCAATCAAGTGATTGAAATTGATAGCAATCGCTCACCCAAACGTTTGATTAATGCGTTTCCTTGTGTCAATAGCCCGTATGGACAATGGGTCACTATTGAAGGTGTCTATAAATGTGACAATCAGATAGAGGCGATTTTGCGCTTAAAAACTGATGACAATACCGTGTTGTATGTATTTGACCAGTATTATGCCATCAATGCGCACAACTATGAAAAAAATCACCGCTACTTAGTCAATCTGAGTGCATTTGCTTACACCGTAAGCTTGAGTAACCGCTCAGAAACCATTGTGGTTGATGAGCCTGAAGCGATTCGCTATCACCGCGCTTTTAATGATATTTTGACCAAAAATAATAACGTTGCCCCAAAAGACCTTGAAGCCCAAATCGCCGCTTGGCAACCTAGCGAAAACGACTTGCCGCTGGAGCCAATTGAAATCAATGTCGGTCATATGTGTGCTTATTTATTTGGTGAAACCATCGGGCAACAAGATGAGGCGTGGTGCCAAGGTCAAATTATTGGCAAACAGACTACCAGCTTTAATGGGGTTGAATTTGTATTGCTTGATGTGGTGATATTACGTGAAAGCCTTGATAATCCTGTCGTTATTCGTTTAGCGGTCAATGCCGATAACATCGATGCAACCATTCAAGTCAACGATTATATTCAAGCCAATATTTGGCTACAGGGGACTATTTTTATGGAAAACCAGAAAAAAGCAGCCACCAATTATAGAGCGTTTTAAGCCTTTCCCCTGTAAGATTATTGATTAATTTTCTTGAAGCCACTGCCCACTATGACAGTGGCTTTGTTATTTTGTAAATAAATGTAAATTTAGCGCGTTATTTTATTTAATTCATTGAATTGACTACAATTTTATATTATCGTTATTTTAAATTTGATTTTAATCAATTTTTATCAATCAACGTCATAAATCCTATAGTGGCTCAACAGCCTACCTAACATTATCCGCTAACGTTTATGAGTGTTCTATCAGTTATTTTGGGAAGATGACCCATGCCAAATCAGTCGACTAAATCCGCAGTTTCTGCTTCAGACACTACCCAAACCCAAACTGGATTGGTAAATCATAGCCCACTCCCACTATCTGCTCAAACGACCCTAACTACCCAAAATACCTTAGCCACTCAAACTAGCTCAGTCAATGGTCTGATGGTTTATACCACAGGTTTGCTACTGTACCCCACCCAAGCACGCGATAAAAAAAATCACCGAATATTATCGATGATTTTCTTTGTGCTCGGGGTGTTAGTGATATTTCGCTTAACGCACGGATAATGCTCGCAATATCCTAAATTATTTGATAAGCCCGATTATACTTGTGTATTGGTTATACTTGTGTATTGGCTAAGATGTCTTTGAAAAGCTGTTTTTGCTCAGCGCTTGGGCTTGCAGTTTGAATAGACATTAATTGTCCCATATCGCCTTCGACACGGATTTTGCCAGACATAAAGGCTTCCATCGCACGGTTCATATCACGATCTAAAAATATCGCTTTTAAGGTATCGGCATCCAGTTTTAAGGTGGTTAAAGCGCCATCTTTCAATCCCTGATGAATTGTCCCATCATAAAAAGCGGCATTGACTTCTTGATTGTCGCTATCTGTGACTTGTAAATTAATTGACATATTTTTAATCGCGGGTGGTAGATTTAAGTCACCGGCTTTGTTGGTTAATTCGTCAACTTTATCAAACCATTCTTGTGTTAAAATTTTAGCCATTTTAAATCCTCATTATCGTTAGTTGTATTAGAACTTGTGCATCTTACCGAGATTTTGTATGAATGACAATTCTCTGACGCATAATAAACCTATTTATAGAGCAACGATAATGGCGCTCGGTTAACCATTTTTAGCATTGTTACTAGATAGTGTATAGGATGTTAAAAAAATCCCCACAATTTACATGGTTTTTTTTATTTTTCATATTATAATGGTTGGTATGTAATTTTTTTTTGCGCTATGAACGTTACATTAGATGATATTTAGCAAAGATTAAGTTACAATACTTGGTGAGAATCGTGAGTTTGAGCCTATTTTACTGCTTGTAAATTTACTGTTTTGCGTCAAGATTTAGCCGCTAATTTCTTTAAAATTCATCGTGAAACTAGCCACTAAACAGTTAGCCTATCTTATAAAAAAATAACTAGCGCCAACGTATCTGACCGGATAGTTTTATTGACAGGCACAAAGGAGATTTCTGCTTAAACTTGTTGATAATATAGGCTGTAAAGGAAATCATCGAATGAATTTACAAAACACAGCAATACCTATTACCGATGATTATGAAGTGGACATCATTAAGTTGTTCTCAATCATGGCGGTAGTATATGGTATTATCGGTATGGCAATTGGGGTGTTCATTGCATCACAATTGGCATGGCCTGCCCTCAATTTTGGTATCCCTTGGCTAACATTTAGCCACTTGCGTCCATTGCACACCAACGCGGTGATTTTTGCATTTGGTGGTTGTGCGTTATTCGCAACTTCATATTATATCGTTCAAAGAACGTGTAAAACGCGTTTATTCGCACCTTATCTAGCCTGGTTCACCTTTTGGGGATGGAACCTTGTTATTGTTGGCGCAATTATTACCCTACCCTTGGGTTTAACCTCAGCGAAAGAATATGCTGAGCTTGAATGGCCCATTGATATTTTAATTGCCGTGGTGTGGATATCTTATGCTATTGTGTTTTTTGGTACTTTATTGAAACGCAAAACCTCGCATATCTACGTTGCTAACTGGTTCTTTGCTGCATTTATTTTGACCATTGCGTTACTGCATATTGTCAATAGTATGTCAATCCCTCTGAGCTTTTGGAAGTCATATTCCTTATTTGGCGGTGCGACTGACGCTATGGTGCAATGGTGGTATGGTCACAACGCCGTAGGTTTTTACTTAACAGCCGCCTTTCTGGGTATGATGTATTACTTTGTGCCTGTACAAATCGGTCGTCCTGTTTACTCCTATCGTTTATCTATCATCCACTTTTGGGCGTTAATCGCGTCTTATATGTGGGCGGGTGGTCACCATCTTCACTATTCAGCACTCCCTGACTGGGCACAGTCTTTAGGGATGGTATTTTCTATCATTTTATTTGCGCCTTCATGGGGCGGTATGATTAATGGTGTACTTACCTTATCTGGCAGCTGGGATAAACTTCGCACAGACCCTATTATTCGTTTCTTGATTGTTGCACTGTCATTCTATGCGATGTCAACATTTGAAGGTCCGATGCTGTCAATCAAAACCGTCAATGCGTTATCCCACAATACTGACTGGACCGTTGGTCACGTGCATTCTGGTGCGTTAGGCTGGGTTGGTATGATTACGGTTGGTTCATTATATGTATTGATTCCACGTATTTGGAACAAACAAAAAATGTATTCAACTGATTTAATCACCACGCATTTTTGGCTGGCTACGGCAGGTACTATTTTCTACATCGTATCGCTTTGGATTTCAGGTATTGGTCAAGGTATGATGTGGCGTGCTACAAATCCAGATGGAACGCTGGTATATAGTTTCGTTGATACTGTCTTGTTCTCGCACTATCCTTACATTGGTCGTGCATTTGGTGGTTTATTGTATGTCACAGGTATGGTAGTCATGGCTTACAACGTTTACAAAACTATCACGATGCCAAGCACTAAAACTGTTGAAGTAGCGGATACCACTACACCTGTAGTAGAAACTGCTACCGTAAAACAGATTTAAGGAGAGACTCATGCAACTCAATCATGAAATTATTGAAAAAAACACGGGTCTTCTACTTATCCTAATCGTTGTAGCTATTAGTTTTGCGACTTTGGTAGAAATCGTGCCATTGATTTATACCAAAGAAGTTAACCAACCTTTGCCCAATATGAAGCCATGGACCGCACTTGAGATGGAAGGTCGTGATATTTATATTCGTGAAGGCTGTCACGTCTGTCATACCCAAATGGTTCGTCCTCTTCGGGCTGAAGTGGAACGCTATGGACCTTACTCGCGCGCAGCTGAATCCGCTTGGGATCATCCCTTCTTATGGGGGTCCAAACGTACTGGACCTGATCTTGCGCGTGTCGGCGGACGCTATTCTGATGACTGGCAACGTGAACACTTGATTAACCCACAATCATTGGTACCTGAGTCTGTGATGCCATCATTTGCTTGGTTAGCAAAAAATGACGTTAACCCTGGAGAAGTACAAGCAAAAATGCGTCTATTCCGTGACCATTTTGGTGTGCCTTATAGCGATGCTGATATTGCAGGTGCACCTGATGCGGTACAAGGTAAAACTGAGCTCGATGCTGTTGTTGCATATTTACAACAACTGGGCACTGCAATGAAAGGTCAACGTTAATGTTGGGCACATTACACAGTATCGCAACGGTCGCAGCGTTTATCGCTTTTATTGCGATTGTTTGGTGGGCTTACTCGCCAAAGAATCGCAAACGATTTGAAGAAGATGCAAAACTTGCGTTAGATGACGAAGACCTAACAGGTGCATCACAACGCAATAAGGATAAAAAATGAGTGGATTTTGGAGTTTTTGGATAACCCTATTTTCCATCGCTTGTTGGGCTTGGATTTTGTTCTGGTTAGTCGGTGTATTGGGTTATCGCCCAAAAATGTCGGATGACGGTACTACAGGCCATGAATACGATGGTATCCAAGAGTTTGACCGTCCATTACCAAAATGGTGGTTAGTAATCTTTTGGGGTTCATTAGCTTGGGCACTACTATACATGCTATTGTTCCCATCAGTAATGCCAGGCTCATGGAAAGGTATTACTACGGTAAAAGTAGATGGTCAAGATGTTCCTTGGACCAGTGCTAATGAATTAGCATCCGATCTTGAGCGCAATAATGCCGTATTTACTGGCACGTTCAATGATAAAATCTTAAAAGACAAAGCGGTAACGGCGCAAATTGATAGCCTTGCTAAATTACAAGCGCAGCAAGCTAAAAATGCAGAGCCCAATGCTGAATTAAAATCGCAAATTGATAAAGGTATTGTAGGACTGGCACCTGCCGTTCTAAAACTTTCTCAAGATCCGCAAGCGATTAAAATTGGTCAGCGTTTGTTCTTACAAAACTGTTCAGTGTGTCATGGCTCACAAGCGCATGGTGCACCCGGTTATCCAAACTTGACGGACAATGACTGGATTTATGGCGGTACACCCGATAAAATCTTGTTAACCCTAAATCATGGTCGCGTGGGTGGTATGCCAGCTTGGAAAGCGCAGATTGGTGAAGATGGTGTTCGCGCCGCAGCTGAATACGTACTATCACTATCACCCGGTCATGGTTCAAAAGAAAATGGTCAGTTGAACCAAACTTTGGTTAATCAAGGTAAGGCTATTTTTGATACCAACTGTGCGGTATGTCACGGTAAAGATGCCAAAGGTAACCATGATATCGGTGCGGTGAATCTTACGGATGACATTTGGTTATATGGTGGCGACCGTGAAACGGTTCGTACTACGTTACGTAACGGCCGTGCCGGTGTGATGCCACATTGGGATACCAAATTGGGTAACGAGCGTATTATGTTATTGGCGGCGTATGTTTATTCATTAAGCGATCACAAACAAGACGCTTCTGTGATGACGCCACAAACTATCGTCAATAAGGAACGTGGTGCAGCCTCTACCCCAGTTGAAACTGCAAATGCGGTAAAATCTGCGGTTGCTAGTGTGGTAAAGTAATTTTTACCCGCCACTTAAAAAAGCGAGTTTTAGTTACTCGCTTTTTTATTGGCGATTGACTTGTCCCTCTTTACTTGCCTAGTTTTACATGCCTAGTTTTTCAAAGGCAGTTTCATCAAAACCAATGATTAACTCACTGTCTGAGACAACAATCGGGCGCTTAATCATACTTGGCTTAGCCACCATCATATCTAACGCAGTATCAACATCTTGATTCATTTGGCCTTTTTGCGCATCGCTAAGGTTGCGGTAGGTTGTACCTTTGGTATTTAATACCTTATCTATACCTGCTCGCTTTACCCAATTGGCTAATGTCGATTTATTTATCGCCTGTTTTTTGTAGTCAAAAAATTCATACTCCAAACCCAGTGCAGTTAATTTATCAAACGCCTTTTTCATGGTGCTACAGTTTTTGATACCGTAGATGGTGATGCTCATATTGGCTCCTTTTTTTATCGCAATTTTTACGGTTTTAGGCTATGCTATGGGGCTTAAAATACTTTCCCATTCAAATACTGCAAATTCAGACCATTATGAGTAATTCAGCTTTAACCAGTCAATACCAACCCCAAGAGATTGAGCCCGCCCAACAACAAAAATGGGAACAACATAATCGCTATCAAGTAAACAACGCGGCATCTGATAAGCCATCACGTTATTTGCTGTCTATGTTTCCTTACCCCAGTGGTAAACTGCATATGGGACATGTGCGCAACTACACGATTAGTGATGTGTTGAGTCGTTACTATCGGTTAAAGGGTTATGAAGTATTGCAACCAATGGGCTGGGATGCGTTTGGTATGCCTGCAGAAAATGCGGCGATTGCCAATGCTGTTGCCCCTGCTGCGTGGACATTTTCAAACATTGATAACATGCGCGCGCAGCTCAAATCATTAGGACTATCGATTGACTGGTCACGTGAATTTGCCACTTGTACGCCAGAATACTATAAGTGGGAACAATGGCTATTTGTACAACTGTTCAAAAAAGGCTTGGTATACAAAAAACTCTCAACAGTGAATTGGGACCCTGTTGATAATACTGTCCTTGCCAATGAGCAAGTGGTGGATGGTCGCGGTTGGCGCTCAGGTGCGCTAATTGAAAAGCGCGAAATCCCCATGTACTACTTTAATATCACCGCCTATGCAGACGAGCTGTTAAATGATTTGGATAAGCTAGAAGGCCATTGGCCACAGCAAGTAATTACCATGCAGCGCAACTGGATTGGTCGCTCTGAAGGCATGGAAATTCATTTTCCCTATACCTTAAATGGTGAAGAAAAAACCTTAGATGTATTCACTACCCGTCCTGATACCTTAATGGGCGTGACTTATGTATCGGTGGCAGCTGAGCATCCACTGGCAAAACACGCTGCCGCGACAAATCCTGCCCTACAAAGCTTTATTGAAGCCTGCAAAAAAGGCTCAGTTGCCGAAGCAGACTTAGCTAAAGCTGAAAAAATGGGTATGGACACGGGTCTGACTGTCACCCATCCGTTGACCGGTGAGCAAGTGCCTGTTTGGGTCGCTAACTACGTCTTAATGAGCTACGGTTCTGGCGCTGTCATGGCAGTCCCTGCGCATGATGAACGCGACTTTGAATTTGCCAATAAATACCAGTTACCTATCAAGCAAGTGATTGACCTAGACGAACCACACAAACAAGGTCAACAGTTTGATGCAACCACTTGGCAAGACTGGTATGGCGATAAGCAAAATGGCGTGGCTATTAACTCGGGCGAGTTAGACGGTTTAAATTTTAAACAAGCCTTTGACAAAATTTTAACCCAACTTGAGCCAAAAGGCTTGGGTAAAAAAACCATCAATTATCGGCTACGCGATTGGGGAGTATCTCGCCAGCGTTATTGGGGTTGCCCAATTCCGGTTATCAACTGTACAGACTGCGGTACAGTACCTGTTCCTGAAAGTCAGCTGCCTGTGGTATTACCTTTGGATGTAGTGCCCGATGGGCGTGGCAATCCCCTCAACAATCTTGCTTCATTTACCGACGTCAACTGCCCATGTTGCGGCAAGCCTGCCAAACGTGAAACCGATACTTTCGATACTTTTGTAGAATCAAGCTGGTATTACGCGCGTTTTGCCTCACCCAATTATACCGATGGGATGATTAATAAAGTCGCGGCCGATAAATGGCTACCTGTAGATCAATATGTAGGCGGTGTTGAACACGCCGTGTTACACTTACTGTATGCGCGTTTTTTCCACAAACTTATGCGTGATGAAGGCTTGGTGCAGGGTGATGAACCTTTTGCTAATTTACTCACCCAAGGCATGGTCTTGGCGGGTACTTATCTTCGCGAAAATGCCGATGGTAGCAAATCCTATTACTTTCCAGAAGAAGTTGATATCCGCTACAACGATAAAGGTCAGCCCATTGAAGCGACCTTAAAAGCCGATGGTCAGCCTGTCAAAATTGGCAAAATCGAAAAAATGTCGAAGTCAAAAAATAATGGTGTCGACCCCCAAGCGACCATTGATCAATATGGCGCAGATACGGTTCGACTTTACACCATGTTTACCGCGCCTGTCGACCAGACGCTTGAATGGATTGACGATGGACTAAAAGGTCCGTATAACTTTTTGAAAAAAGTCTGGCGTTATACCATCGAGCATGCCGAAACCTTGGCACAACAATCTTTAACCGCAGCAACGCTATCGGTGAGTGACGCCCAGTCGCTGAGTAAAGCTGCTAAAAGTCTACGCCGTAAAACACATGATACTATCGGCAAATTAGATGACGCGTTTGGCAAAAACTTGGCACTCAATACGCCTGTGTCATTTTTAATGGAATTGTCGAACGAACTCACCGCGTTTGACATTCATTCAGACAGAGATTTGGCGGTAGCCAATGAAGCACTTATAACATTATTGACCTTGCTCACCATGTACGCGCCGCACATGGCAGAAGTCCTACTTGAGCAGTTAGGGATTGATGTGATGACACTAACCTATCCCACCGTTGATACTTCAGCCTTGGTACAAGACACTATTACCATGGTGGTGCAAGTCAATGGCAAAATCCGTGGTCAAATGGATGTGGCGCCAAACAGTGACAGCGATTGGTTAAAAGCCGAAGCGAAACAACTCGACAGCGTCGCTAAATTCATCACCGGCGATATCGTCAAAGAAATCGTGGTGCCCAATAAACTGGTTAATATTGTGGTAAAAGCCTAATTGATTATAAGGGCTTATTGGCAACCTAAGCCCTTTTTGACCTTAAAGCTTTATAATAACTTGAAGCTTCATAATAAAGTGTTATCACAAGCAATACCGACAATCATAGATGGGTAACTAACAGACAGGTAACTATATGAATCAGCCATTTCTTCGTATCTTCCTAAGCAGTGTGTTACTGACGCAGCTACCTGCCTGTGGTTTTCATTTGCGCGGGTATGACGCGCCCATGTCACAAAATATCCCGACCACTGAGCTGATTTTTCACAATAGCCCAGAAGCCTATGCGGTTAAAAATGCGTTAAAAAAACAACTCGACCAGCTGAGCATTAACACCCAAGATAGGGTGATTGATAACAAGGCAGCCAACCAATCAAATACCGCCTTGCCTGCCAGTATTGAAGTCAAAAACATTCGCCTGCAAAACTACCAGCTACGCGGTATTTTGACCGAAATTCGTATGGTAATAAGCGCAGAGGTGAGCTATCGCGCCACTGAAAATGGTCAACCCCGCACGCTGACCAATACGATTCAAGTACAGCGCAGCTATCAGTATGACCAAGGCGTGGTAGCCACTGACAATCCCCAAGCAGAGCAAATTAAAGTATGGTTGTATGACAACCTGGCGCAGCGTATTGCTGACCAATATGTCGCACTGAGCCTTCCAAAAATCACCAAAGTGCCGACCGCAACTACCCCCTAACCTAATTGATACTTAATTGATAACACGCTGATGCAGTACAATTTTTTAAATGCCTTTCAACATCTCAAAAATAGGCAAGACCCCGCCACTGGGGTGTGGCTAATGCATGGCGATGAAGATTTGCTGTCACAGTGGCTGATTGAAAAAATGTCACCCAATTGGCGGCAACATAATATGACAATTTCGCGCATGGATATTACCAGCGCCAAATCATGGCAAGCGGTTTTGGCAGAGCTGAACAGTCTGTCACTGTTTGACGACAACAAAGCCATTATCGTTCATAGTAATCATAAACCTGATAAAGAGGCGTTAGCAGAATTAGCGCAATTTGCGACGAGCAATCCAAGCAATTGCTTAGTCATTATCAGTGATAAATACGATAAGAAAAGCCAAAGCAGTGCGTTTTTTTCGCTTTGCGATAAATTTGGTCAGGTCATCGAATGTCATCTTTATCAAGAACAGCAACGCGAACAACTGCTACAGCAACACGCGCAAGACTTTGGGCTCGAACTCACCAAACCCGCTTGGCAAATGCTAATGGCACAAACTCAGCATAATTTGCTAGCGGCTTACCAAAGTCTGTGGCGACTCTCCTATCTCTATGCTACAACAGATGCGAATCCCCCTACCCATTTTGTGACCATCGATGAGCCTCAGCTGTTTGATGGGTTGGTGAGTCAATCTATGTTTACCACCTTTGATTTATCGGATGCCATGTTGGCAGGTGATACCGCGCAGGTTGCAAAAATCTTGCAGCAACTCAAAGCCAGTGAAGAACCAGAGAGTCTGGTGTTATGGATGATAGCCAAAGATATGCGCAATATTTTAAGCTTGCAATCAGGGGCAAGCTATCAAAGCCTCGGCATTTGGCAAAGCAAGCAACAGCTGTACAGTAAAGCCCTGCATCGTCATTCCCATGACGCTACCCGAAACTGGTCGGATGCACTGTACCAAGCCGACCAAGCCATCAAAGGTCTGGTGCAACAACCGGCTTGGGAGCTGCTCTACCAACTCGCTTTTCGTCTAGCGGGTCAACCATTATTTCACTAGTTGCTTTAAAAGTTACTTTAAAAGTTGCTTTTAAAAATGCTCCGCAACCTTTGCAATCTTTGCAACCCTTCAAACAACCCGCCCATCAAATTACAATACAATCCACCACCCCCCAAATTTTTAATGCGTTTTTGTTACTCATAACATTCATTTTATAATCCAGCAAGATTATGTGGTTATAATTAAAAATCCTTTCGGCTTACCTGTTTTTATTGCAATTTATTCTCATTTAGCTTTTAATACTCCCTGTTACAAAGCTGTATTTATTTAATTTTTTTCAATTGTTTATCCCTTGATAAGGCTTGGCACGATGACCGCTACCCAAAAAAAATGGCTCAAATGGGCAATCTTAAGTTTGATCGTTATTTCGCTGGCAGCGTTAGCTTATTGGTACTTTAAACCCAAACCCCAAAAACCCAATTACATCACCGCCAATGTCGAACGTAGCGATATTGAAAACAGTGTGATGTCGACGGGCAAAATTGAAGGCATTAAACAAGTGGATGTGGGGGCTCAGGTGTCAGGGGAAGTAACAAAATTGTATGTCGAGGTTGGTGATACGGTCAAAAAAGGCGATGTTATTGCTCAAATTGACCCAGTTACCCTGCAAAATACCTTAACCACGCAGCAGGCTACTTTACAGCAAAGCAAAGCGAATTTGGAAAGTACCAAGTCCGCCTATCAGACCAAACAAGCCGCGCTTGCCACAGCGCGAGCCGACTTGAAAGGTAAAATAGCAACCTTGCAACAATCGCAAACAGAATACAATCGCCTAAAATCCTTGCTTGCCATGAATGCCATCTCCAAACAAGAGCTGGAGCAAGCGGGTACCGCTGTCAAAACAGCGCAAGCCAATGTAGACAGTGCCAAAGAAGCGATTGCGACTGCCCAAGCAAATATTGCCTCATCGCAAGCCGATATTGTTAGTGCACAACAAACCATAAAAAAATCGCAAACGGACGTCAATACGGCTGAAAAAAATCTTGGATATAGCCAAATTGTTGCCCCAATGTCAGGCACGGTGATTTCTATCACCACCAAACAAGGGCAAACAGTAAACGCCAATCAATCAGCCCCCACCATTGTGACATTGGCAGATTTGAGCAGTGTGCGCGTGAAAGCCAAAATATCAGAAGCCGATGTCGTTAACCTAAAAGTAGGGTTGCCTGTTTATTTCAATATCATTGGACGCCCAGATAAGAAATACCAAGCCACACTGTCGACCATTGGACCTGCGCCCGATGGCACTACCGCCAGTGATTCATCAACGTCAACGGATTCAGCGATTTATTACATTGGTTATTTTACTGTCCCCAATCCCGATGGCGCGCTACGTATCAACATGACAGCGCAAGTCTATATTGTTGAAAATAAAGTCAGTAATGTGCTTAGCGTACCCGCTGCGGCAATCAAAACCGACCCAAAAATAGGCAGTTATGTTGAAGTCGTACAAGCCGACGGTACTACCAAAAAACAAGCGGTCAAAACAGGTGTCACCAATCGTATTACCACCCAAATTCTTAGCGGCGTCAACCAAGGGGATAAGGTGGTTGTGGGTCAAGCAACGGCAAGTAAATCAAGTTCATCGTCTAAAAATAATGGTCGTCCACCGATGATGTAATAATTGGTAGATGATAACCCTAGATTGTAAACGTTGATTGTAACCTATGACGCATGCTAACCCTATGACGCATGCTAACTGTGAGACACACGGCTGATGATAACGCAAGATACCAAACAACCTATTATGGAAGTGAAGGATTTAATCCGCGAATTCCCTGCAGGTGATGAAAAAATTCGGGTTTTACATGGGATTGACTTGACCATTTATGAAGGTGAAATGGTCGCAATTATCGGTCAATCAGGCTCGGGTAAATCCACCTTAATGAATATCTTAGGCTGCCTAGATCAGGCGACTGCGGGCAGTTACCACATCTATGGCAAAGCGGTGGACAAACTCAGCGCAGACGAACTTGCCGAGCTTCGCCGTGAGCATTTTGGCTTTATTTTTCAGCGCTATCATTTACTCGGTGACATCAATGCCCAAGACAATGTCGCCGTCCCCGCTGTGTATGCAGGGATGCCGGTGCGGCAACGTGAAGCGCGCGCCACTCAATTATTAGACGACTTAGGGCTTGCGGCAAAAACCCAAAATCGCCCAAGCCAACTCTCCGGTGGTCAACAACAGCGTGTGTCTATTGCTCGTGCGTTAATGAATGGTGGCGACATTATCCTGGCTGATGAACCGACTGGGGCATTAGATAGCCAATCGGGCAAAGACGTGATGGCAATTTTGAGAAATCTAAATAGCCAAGGTCATACCATCATTATGGTGACCCACGATCCTTCTATCGCTGCCCAAGCCGAACGCGTGATTGAAATCAAAGACGGACAGATTCTTAAAGATTATTATACCGACAATAGATTTGATAAAACCAAAGCGGTTCAACACCTAAATTTTGCCAAAAAGTCTGGTGTTACCGCGTTTTTAGACCGCTTATCTGAAGCCTTTAAGATGTCTGTTTTGGCGATGAAAGCCCATAAAATGCGGACATTGTTAACCATGCTAGGTATTATCATTGGTATTGCCTCTGTGGTATCGGTAGTGGGTCTAGGACAAGGTTCTCAACAAAAAATTCTCAATGATATCAGCTCCTTAGGCACCAATACTTTAACCGTACGAGATGGCTATAAATTTGGTGACCCTCGCCGTAAATACCATGATAATAATTTAACAGATGCCGATGCCAATGCTGTCGCAGAACAACCTTATGTGCAAAGCGTCAGTCCACAAGTCAGCAGCAATACCGCCACCGCCCGTTACCGTGAAACAGAAGCTTCTGTGAATGTCAGTGGCGTGGGCAAAGATTATCTAACGGTGAAAGGCGAAAAACTCGCGCTTGGGCAAACTTTTAATGACAATAGTATCACCTCGATGACCCAAGATGTGATTATTGATAATAATGCAAAAACCGCCTTTTTTGGCAATGTCAGCGACCCCATTGGTGAAGTGATGTTGGTGGGTAGTGTGCCCGCTCGCGTCATCGGTGTATTGCAGCCATCTGAACAAGCTTTTGGTCCAAGTTCAGACACCCCTACCCTGTATATGCCTTATACCACTGTGATGCGTAGAATGGTTGGCACCAGTCATGTAGATAGTTTTATTGTGCTACTAAAAAATACTATCTCGTCTAGTGCCGCTGAGCAAGCTGTTTCTGATTTGATAGAGCAGCGACACGGCACCGATGACTTTCGTATTCAAAACTCTGATTCAATCCGTCAGACGATTGAATCCACCACAGGCACGATGACATTACTGGTTTCGTCGATAGCTATTATTTCTTTGATTGTGGGGGGGATTGGCGTCATGAATATCATGCTCGTCTCAGTCACCGAGCGCACCAGTGAAATTGGTGTGCGTATGGCAGTGGGTGCAAGGCAATCTGATATCATGCAGCAGTTTTTGATAGAAGCGATTTTGGTGTGTATCTTGGGCGGGATTTTAGGTATTAGTCTAGCGTTTGGTATCGGCGCTTTAATTAACAAATTTGCAGGGGGTAATTTCCAAGTGGTGTATTCAACCACCTCCATTGTAGCGGCTGTGGTGTGTTCCACTCTCATTGGTGTGGTTTTTGGGTTTATTCCCGCGCGCAATGCCGCGAGACTCAATCCTGTCGATGCCTTATCAGGTGGTGAATAAAAGTTTTATCACCTAGTTAATTAATACCTAGTTAATCCACGTCTAGCCAATCAAGATTTATTTAATCAAGGCTAGATAAGTTAAAGGTATGATAAGTCGATGAATTTAAGCCGCTATCTTGATGCAAATCTTTGGTTGAAAAAATTGTGCAAAAAGGCTTGCAAACCAAGATTTAATGCGTATAATATGCACTCACTTAACGGCAATAGCCAAAATAAAAACGTTAAAAATCGTTTTTGATTGCCTTAACAGTTTTGGATCGTTAGCTCAGTTGGTAGAGCAGTGGACTTTTAATCCATTGGTCCCGCGTTCGAGTCGCGGACGATCCACCATATATTGCTTTGCAATTTTTTAATGCTTTAGCAAATCATAGATTTGCTCTTGCGAAGCTAAAAACGTCTCCCAGACGTTTTCTTAACGCTTCTCAGGATCGTTAGCTCAGTTGGTAGAGCAGTGGACTTTTAATCCATTGGTCCCGCGTTCGAGTCGCGGACGATCCACCATATCCAAAGCCCTTATCGAATTGATAAGGGCTTTTTTTATACCCTTGATTTTGTAACGCTATGATTTAGGCTAGCAGTTTAGGTTAGAAAAATAAAAATCACCTAGTTGAACTTATCTTTGATTGTATCAAATAGCTTGCCTAACGTTTAGCAAAGAAAAAAGCCAAACCATTAAAGGTTTGGCTTTTAACAGCATCGCTGTCGGATGCTGTCGAGATAGGCTATGACTTTTAGTATAGCTTATTTTTGGTATGGATAGTTAGGTGATGTACTTAATACATAGCCTGTTGCCCCGCCCGCTGCTGCACCGATTGCCGCAGCTTTACCGATGTCGTTACGGTTGCCATCTGATTTTGCCAGTGCACCTAATGCTGCACCCGCTACCGCGCCTTGCGTCGCCGCGCGAGAAGAGCCTTGGGTAGTGACGCGGTTGCCATAGGCATCAGTGGTTGCACACGCTGTCAATGCTGTTGAACCAACAAGTGTCGCAAGTACCGCAAGTGTTTTAAGTGATTTCATAGTTTTCTCCAGTAGGGTTTCCATTTGCTAAAATGTCAGGTGCTTTTAGCAACTTACGGAAGATATATTAGCGTAAATTTTTCACCCTATTGTTATAAATAAAGACTGATTTATACGTGTTTTGTAAGTAACCTTGCTATAATTTGGGCAACAAATAGCTTACTCAAGGTTGCGTTAACTTTTTCTACAATACCGCACATATATTAGGCATGATACGTGTTCAATAAATCGGTGAATTGCGCTTCAGTCACCACTTTCACCCCCAGTTTTTCAGCATTGGCAAGTTTACTGCCCGCTTTTTCGCCTGCGAGCAGTGCGGTGGTCTTGGCAGAAACGCTGCCTGAGACTTTTGCCCCTAATGCTTGCAGTTTGGCTTTGGCTTCGTCACGTCCCATGCTTTCAAGGGTGCCTGTAATGACCCAACTTTGACCTTTAAGCGGCTGATTACCTTCAGGCACTTGGCTGACAGGCTGCCAATGAATACCCGCTTGTAATAGTCGATTAATGACTTCGATATTGTGCTCGGCACGAAAAAACTCAAAAATCGAGTCTGCGGTTTTTTCACCGACATCGGGGGTTTTTTGTAAGGCTTCAATACTCGCTGCCATGAGCGGCTGCAAGTCGCCAAATTGCATGGCTAAATTCATCGCCGTGCTCTCGCCTACGCCACCAATACCCAAGGCAAAAATAAACCGCGGTAAGGTCGTATCTTTACTTTTTTCAATGGCGGCTAGCATATTTTCGACAGATTTTTCCCCTAATTTTTCAAGGTTGATGAGCGCATCGCGGTGCTTGCTCAGCGCATAAATATCTGCGACATTTTTAACAATACCTTGCTCAAAAAAGTTAATCAACCAGCGCTCACCAAGCCCGTCGATATCCATCGCTTTACGACTGACAAAGTGAATCAGCGCTTCTTGTTGCTGGGCTGGGCAAAATAGTCCGCCGGTGCATCGTGCCAGCGCTTCACCTTCTGGCATGATAACGGGTGAATCACACACCGGGCAATGCGTCGGCAGGCTCACCACTTGGGCATTGGCGGGGCGCTCGTCCGTCCAAACGCGCGTAACTTTGGGTATGACATCACCGGCACGGTGTACGCTGACCATGTCCCCTGCTCGAATGTCTAAACGCTGAATTTCACCGATATTATGCAGGGTCACATTGCTCACAGTGACGCCACCGACATTGACAGGTTCAAGTTTGCCTACGGGCGTCAACTGACCTGTGCGCCCAACTTGCCACTCAATCGCATTTAGGCGAGTCATCACAGTTTCGGCAGGGAATTTATAGGCGGTTGCCCAGCGTGGTTCACGGCTTAAAGTGCCTAGTTGCTCTTGTAAGGCTAAACTATTGACCTTAATCACCGTGCCATCAATTTCAAAGGGTAAGCGACTGCGTTTTTCAATCACCGCTTGATAATACGCTTGCAGCTGCGCGGCTGTTTGCACGATTTTGATATCGCTAATGCTAAACCCCAACGCTTTTAGCCAAAAAAGCGCATCGGATTGGGTGGTAATCTCAGCGGGTAAGCCTTGATTGACGGAATAGGCATAAAACGCCAGTGGACGACTTTTGGCGATATTTGGGTCAAGTTGGCGCAAACTTCCCGCAGCGGCATTACGCGGATTGGCAAAGGTTTTCTCCCCTTTCGCCTGTGCATCACGATTGAGCTTGGCAAACCCTGCTTTGGGCATGAGTACTTCGCCGCGCACTTCTAGCCGTGGTATATCAATCGCTAGCTGTAGGGGTAGATTTCGAATAGTACGCACGTTTTGGGTAATATCTTCGCCCGTTTGACCATCGCCGCGCGTGACCGCTTGGATAAATTGCCCGTTTTGGTACAACAGTGAAACCGCAAGCCCATCAAGTTTGAGCTCGACTTCATATTCGGGGTTTTGCTGATTGACTGCCAAACGGTCATTGACCCGTCGCATAAAATTCTGTAAATCGTCAAAGGTAAATAAATTACCCAGTGACAGCATGGGTATTTGGTGGGTGACTTGGGTAAAAGATGGCAACGGCTTGTCGCCTACTTGGTTGGTAGGGCTGTCGCTTTGTACCAATTGAGGATACGCGGTTTCTAATGCCACCAGTTCTTGGCGAAGTTGGTCGTATTCGCTATCTTCTAACAGCGGATTGTCTAAGACGTAGTAAGCGTGGTTATGTTGTTTTAGCTGTGCAATGAGTTTGCGCATTTGCGCAGTAATGGCGGCTGTGTTCATAATCATGATGATTTAAAAAAGATAACGGATATTTTACAACAAAGTGAGGGCTTACTTGGTCAATTTTTTCAGTCATCAGGTCAGTCAAAACAATAAAACTTTTAACCATAAAAAAAGGCACTCACGAGGAGTACCTTGTTTTCATTTTAATAAAATCTATCGTCCAAAATTAATGGCAAGCTCGCGCATGGCTTGGGTGTTTTCTTTGTTAATTGGCTCGCCTGTGTCGTCATATACCGTGGCATTTAAGTCATTGGCAAGCAATCCTGCGATACTCATCATGCTATCAAAGCCTTGAACAGGGCGTGGGTGTGGTAGTGATAAAAATAATACCAAGCCCTTCATGGTTTGCGTCGGTAGTCGATTGAGATCGAAAGGTGAAATACCTTCATTGTCAATCATCATCAGACTAAACCACAATAAGCCTGTCCCGTCTTTGTTTTCGTAGCGGTGGAACATATTCATCGCACCAAACTTCAAGCCATACTTGTCAATCAGCTCTAGCAGATAATCGCCTTTAATGTCGATAAATTGCTGATTAGGAAAAATACTGATGTTGATATTTTGAATGGCGTTATTGAGTGGGCTGTTTTGTTCTTCGTCAATTTGCGCTTGGATATGGGTGTCCAAAATTGGGCTGTTATCGGTAAAGCTGTCATTTTTTAGCTGATTTTCATCGAAAGTATGCACAACCGGGGTGATAGTCTCTGTGGCATTGGCAAGCATGCTAAAAGCGTCGTTTTCGTTTTCCACAAATGTATGGGTTTCTGCCAATAATTTGTCATTGGCAGATTTAGTGACATTAGCATTGGCATTGGCAAAACCGCCATTGGCTGGATAGTTATCTAGGTGCAACTCGGTATCGTCCGCGCTTAGCTTTACTTCGCCTTTAGGATTGTCGGATGTAATTTCCGCTTTGAATAACTGGCTTTCTTGGGGCTCAGGGCGCTGATGGCGCGGAATAATAGGTAAACCATCTTTGTCATGCTCAATCGCGTCAGTCGCTAATACATCTTGGTTTTTTTGACGAATGGATTTTAGTAGCGTGTAAATACCCCAAACGATAGCAACAACCGCAAGAATGATAAGAATAAGCTGAGTGATAGACATAAACAACGACCTTTGAGAAAGACGATAACGACCCTGTTTGTAGTGTAAAAATTTTTACATCGGTATTTTTGCCGTTATACTATCATGACTTCATAAAATCAGCTAGAAAAAACCGTGACAAGGCTTGACTTTTTGCGTATTTGACAGGTGAAAATCGCTTATGCCAAATAAGCTTCCACCTCAGCCATATCCACACTGACCAGCTTGGACACCCCTGCCGTTGGCATGGTCACACCTTTGAGCTCATCGGCAATTTGCATGGCAAGTTTGTTATGACTGATAAACACAAACTGCACGTCTTTGGCAAGCTGCTCAATTAAGCGGGTAAAGCGTGCGACATTGGCATCATCGAGCGGCGCATCGACTTCATCGAGCACACAAAATGGTGCGGGCTGCTGTTTAAAAATAGCAAATATTAAACTTAACGCCGTCAAGGTTTTCTCCCCGCCCGATAACAGCGCCAGCCTACTGTTCTTTTTGCCTTTCGGCTGCGCCATAAGTTCTAGCCCTGACTGCCAGCCTTTGCCGCTGCCATCTTTGTCATTGGTATGGTCTGATAACACCAGCTGCGCTTGCCCGCCGCCAAACACTTGGGTAAATAGCTTGTTAAGCTCGATATTGACTTGGGTCAACATCTCCATAAAAAGCTGTTTGGTCTGACTGTCAATCTGCTGGATAGCAAGTTGCAATTTGTCAATACTGGCGGTCAAATCCGAGATTTGCTCAGCAAGGGGCGCCAAGCGGCTGTTCACTTCACTGAGCTCGGCTACCGCGGCATGATTGACTGCCCCAAGATTAACCACCTGTAATGCTAACTGGTCGAGTTGTCGCTGTAGTTGCTCGCGTTTGCTGCCACTCATTAAGTCAATATTGTCGGTTTTTGGCACGGTGATTTTGCGACTAGTCAATTGCTCACCAATCAATGCCACGTTTTGTTTTGCTAGTGCCAATGCGGTGTCGGTGGTGTGATATTGCTGTTGTAGTTGGCTCAACTGCTGCTGAGACTCTTGCACACCCAATTGCGCTTGATGTAGCTCGGTTTCCATGGTTTTCAAGGTGATTTTCAATTGCTTAACGCTGTCATTGGCGGTTTGCAGTTGCGTCGAGTCCACCGTGAGTTGCTGTTGTAGCTGGGGCAAGCGTGCCTGCTGCTCGCTAATTTTATGACTCAGCAGCTGCTGCTCACTGGTGAATCTTGCTTGGTCTTGCTCAGCTTTGGCAAGTTGCTGCTCACTTGCGGTGATTTGCAATTGTCCGGTTGCCAGTGTTTGGGTGATGCGATTTTGTTGTTGTTCCAGCTCGCGCTGCTGACTGGCAAACTGGTTTAAGCGTTCATCGAGTGACTGGCGCTCGCTGATTTGCTGCTGTAATTGCGGTTGTAAATGCGAAAGCGTGTTGCTTAGCTCATAAGTCCGCTGTTGCTCTTGGTGCAATTTGTCCGCAAAACCTAGCCCCTCTTGTTGTAGACGCTCGCTGTCACTGTCTAGACGTTTTTTATCTTGATTAAGTTTATCGAGTGCGGATTGATAGCGATACTGCTGTTGTAGTTTTTGTTGCTGGCATTGCTGTTGTTGCTGGGTTAGGCTTAGCAGTTGATTACGCGCGGTTCGGTCTTGGGCTTGCCATTCTTGCAGACTAACCTTCGCTTGTTGCAAGCGATCGGCTAGACGCCGTAGTTGCGGTTGTTGCTGCGCCAAGTGTTCATCGAGCTCTTCAATACGGGCTTCATTCATCAACTGCTGGCTAAAACTGATAACCTGCTGACCCTCAGCTTGCAACAAATGGCTTAGGTTAATCAGCAGCTGCTGATTACAGAGTATCAGTTGTTGCGCTGAGGTCTGCACCAGTAACCAATCGCCCGTTGGTAAGTTATCGAGCAGCCCTTTATCCTGCACATCTGCCCAGTCAAGTGGCGTCGCACTGATCCAAACCTGCTGAAAAATAGCCAGATTGGGCGCCGCAATCAAAGCAGACAATGGCAAACAACCTTCTATTAGATGACTGTTCGCTGGGTTATTTTTCGATGGGTGATGTAAAGTTGGTTTATTATCAATAAACACCGCATTGTCATGGATAATTTGGGCAAAATCTTGGTCAGCGGCGATAGACCATTTGGAAAATACCGTAACTAGGGTATCAAAAATATTGGCATACCCCTTACCTGTTTCGGTCAATTGCAGTTGACTGATAAGTTTTGGCAAACTGCTATTATTTTCTTGATTGGGTGACTGGTGGATAAGTTGGTCAAGGGCAGAGTGCTGCTGCGCTAGCAGATTTTGTAGTGTTGCTTGCTCGGTTTGCCACGCTTGGTACTGCTGCTCAGCTTGGCGATGCTGCCGGGTTAAGCTGTCAACTTCATCAGCTTGGTCAGCGATAGATTCTTGACGGGCGATGATATTGGCTTCAAGACGTTCAATCTCATCACTGAGTTTCGTCATTTTAGTGTCTAGTTCGTTATTCTCAAACGCTGCAAATTGCTGATCAAATGTGGCGTTAGCAGTTTGCCATGCCAATACGGCTTTGTCATGTTCGCTTTGGCGTTGTTGTTGGCGCTGTTGTTGGCTGGCATGGTGTTTGAGGGCATTTTCACTGACGGCAAGATTTTTTTCTACGTCTTGCTTTTGCTTATTTAATGCCACTAAATTTTTGGCAATGTGCTCACGCTGCTGTTTGCAATCATCTTGCTCCTCACGCAATTGCTGCAACTGTGCGGTGAGCTGTTCAAGCTCTGCAGGTAAGCCTTCAATACGCATTTGTGCTTGCTGTTTTTGTGCTTGCAACTCTTGTTGATACGCTGCAAAACGACCTAGCTCAACATTGAGGACATTAAGGCGTTGTTGGTCATTAGCAAGGGCTTGCTCAGCTTGTTTCAGTAGACTTTGCGTTTCATGCTGCTGCTGCCAATAATCCTTAGCAAGATTTTGCTGGGTTTGTAAAGTGTCATGTTGCTCAGTCAGAGCCCGCTGAGCAAGTTGCTGCTGCTCGATTAATCCTTCAATCAATACTTGATGGGCATCCACGCGCTCACGCATCGCTTGAAAATCTGCCGCGAGTGTTTGCTGTTTTTGCCATGCTTGCCCATAGTCATCAATGAGTAGCTGCTCACTGATCGCTTGCTGCGCTTGTTGCCATTGCTGGGCTTGTTGTGCCGTTTTGGCTTGTTTTTCTAGGCGTTTTTGTTGGCTGGTTAGTTCGCTGACCATATCATGCAGGCGCGCTAAATTATCGCTTGCGGTATCGAGCTGTTTTTGGGTGTCATCACGCCGGCTTTGGTAGCGCGACACGCCCGATGCCTCTTCGATAAACTCTCGTAGCTGCAACGCATTGGCATCAATGATGCGCCCTATCATACCCTGCTCAATCACCGCATACGAGCGCGCACCAAGGCCTGTACCCAAAAAAATATCGACCACATCGCGGCGGCGTACTTTGGTGCCATTGATAAAGTAATCGGATTTGCCTTCTTTATTGATTTGCCGACGTACCGATAATTCTTGATACAGATTTAGCGCGTGGTGGATGCCGCTGCTACCATCTTCGCCGCGGGTATGTTCAAACACCAATTCTACGCTTGCCAAGCTTTTGGCGGACTTGTCTTGCGTGCCTGCAAAAATGACATCACTCATCGCGCCGCCGCGGAGCTGCTTGGCGGAGGATTCGCCCAGCACCCAGCGGATGGCATCAATCACATTGGATTTGCCGCAGCCGTTGGGCCCGACAATCGCGGTGATGGTTTTGGGGAAATGAAACGTTGTAGGATTGGCAAAGGATTTAAAGCCTGCCAGCTTGAGCTGTTTTAACCGCATGTTGCTAGAGTGTAGGTATCAAAAAAAGGCGCTTATTTTAGCAAAATTTTAGCGATTATTCATTAAATCTATGCTGACTTGGTACACAGAAATTAGGCTAAACCTGCTAAAGCCTTAAGCTGATAAATCTGCCATGGCATAAAAAAAAGCATAAAAAAACCGCTAAGTGGATTAGCGGTTTTATCAATTAGGCTTTTGGCTAATATTATTTTGCCGGTGACGCAGTAGCAGTCGCTGTATTTGCCGTTGCAGTCGCTGTATTGGCAGGTACAGACGCTATTGTGGTGGTCGTCGTCGTGGTAGTGGTTTCAGTTTTGGCTTCTTCTTTTTTACCACAGCCCACAAGGCTGATGACTGTCACTAATGTGATTAATAATTTATTCATAGTTTTCTCCAAAAACGGTTAATGTAATCATCCATCTGATAACTTGATAGTCCGATAACTATATGATCCCAATAACTATATCACTAGGTCAATCAGTATCGCTGGGCTAGTCAGTTTATAAAATCTCAACTTAATTTCATCAATCATGTAATCAAGACGTCATGGCATTTTATGAGTTTTCTGACCGTTTGGGTAGCGGCTGTGACGATTTTTTTAAGGGTTTTATGTAAATATTTATGCGTGTCATCAGTCAATACGCCCAATACGCTAAATTTTACCCACGCGATTATGTGTTACAATGATTATTAAAAATCAATCACTAAAAATTAACCGCTAAAATTTAATCGCTAAAAATTTTTAAAAGAATTATTGCTATGTCTATGCTGCTCTCCTCACCCAATGTTCAAGCCGTTCGCGCCTATTTACTTGATTTACAAGACCGTATTTGCCAAGCGCTAGAACACCAAGAAGCCACTGGCGGCTTTAATCTATATGCTGAAGGTGCCAGCAATGCCAAATTTGTCGCTGATGTTTGGGAGAGACCCACTGAGCAAGGCACCCATCAAAATTTGGGCGGTGGTCGCTCCAATGTACTTCAAGGCGGCAAAGTGATTGAAAAAGGCGGGGTGATGTTTAGCCACATTGTTATCAACCATCTGCCAGCCACTGCCACCGCTCGCCACCCTGAACTTGCTGGTCGCCAAGCACAAGCACTCGGTGTCTCACTGGTGATTCATCCGACCAATCCTAACGTGCCAACCAGTCATGCCAACGTACGGATGTTTATCGCGGAAAAAGAAGGCTACGAGCCGATTTGGTGGTTTGGTGGGGGCTTTGATTTAACGCCGTTTTATCCTGTGATGGAAGACTGTGTGCATTGGCACCAAGTGTGTCATGATTTGTGCGCGCCGTTTGGGGCAGATATTTATCCCAAGTTTAAGACGTGGTGCGATGAGTATTTTTATTTAAAGCATCGTAACGAACAACGCGGCATCGGCGGCTTGTTTTATGATGATTTGAACACGCTTAGCATGGGCTGGGATTTTGATAAGTGCTTTGCGTTTATGCAGGCGGTAGGCAATGGCTACCTTAAAGGTATTATCCCGATTTTTGAGAAACGCAAACACACGCGCTATACCGAGCCGCAGCGTAATTTTCAGTTGTACCGTCGCGGTCGCTATGTCGAATACAATCTGGTGTATGACCGCGGTACTTTGTTTGGCCTACAATCAAACGGTCGCATTGAGTCGATTTTGGTCAGTCTGCCGCCGCTCACCGGCTGGGAATATCGTTATGAGCCTCTCGCAGGAACGCCTGAATTTGAACTCACGGATTTTTATCTAAAACCCAGAGATTGGCTGAACCTCAAGGCTTAACAAAACGCAATCTTAATAAAACACCATAAAAAAGGGCAATCACAGTTGCCCTTTTTTTCATGGGCGATTAACCCATTAAGTTTGGTTGTACGATTTCTATCCAGTAACCATCTGGATCCAAGATGAAGGCAATATCTTTCATCGTACCTTCTTCAGGGCGTTTTTTGAAGGTGACTTGATGTTGCTCAAACCAAGCAACCGCTTCTTGCAGATTTGGCACGGCAAAACAAATATGCCCAAATCCTTGTGGTTCGCTGTTGCCACTGTGATAGTGAAACTCTGCATCAGACTCCGTGCCATAATTATGGGTCAATTCTAGCACCCCTGGCTGACTAAAGGTAAATGCTGCTAGCGCGGCAGTATCGGTCGGCAAATTTGCCACCTGTTCATCGGTAAGCTTTGCCAAAAAATACAAATCAAATTCCGCTTGTGGATAGCGTTTGGTTTGTAGTAGCGTCATGCCTAATACATCTTGATAAAAAGCCAAAGACACTTGCGGGTCTTTCACCCTAAGCATGGTGTGATTAAAGATAAACCCATTGGTAGCGGACAAGTTTGACATAGTGATCCTTATTGTAATATGCCTCTAAAAGAAAAAACCTTAAAAGAAAAAGACGTTGACTAAACGTCATTAATAACGACAGTTTGCCAAAAATTCAATACTGTTTAATTTTAATTAACTTTTGGGTAAAAATATAGCCGTCATTTCTCATAACATCATGGCTAATAACATTGCACTTAGGTAAGTTACTCAATTCGCTATTTACTATTCGCTATTCAATACTCGCTACTCAATAAAAGTCACTTTACCCGTGTCCAAATCATAAACCGCCCCAACAATAATTAAGCTACCATTATTAACCGCATCTTCAAGAATACGAGAGCCGTGTTTGAGCTGGGTGACTGACATACGCACGTTGGCTTTAATACCCCGATTAATCAACTCTTGCGCGTCAATGTCTTGTCCATTGGCGGTATAAATTTCATGCAAGTTGTAAACACTGGGACGGATACGGTCAACAATCGAGCGTAAATTGGGCGAAAACTGCTGATCAGGATTGATCAGTGTCTCCACACAAGCCGTCACCGCGCCGCAATGTGAATGACCCAACACCACGACTAACTTGGTACCGAATTTCTCAGCAGCAAACTCAACCGAGCCAATCTGAGACGGCGCGACTACGTTGCCTGCTACACGAATGACGAATAAATCACCCAAACCTTGATCAAAGACAATCTCAGCAGGCACGCGCGCATCAGAACAACCCAAAATAATCGCAAACGGTTCATGCACATGGGTGAGTGCATTAGACGCTAGCAAGGTTGATTGGGGGTTTTGCACATTCTCTACGAATCGTGCGTTGCCTTGTTTGAGCATCTCGAGCGCTTGCTCGGCAGTTTCGGGACGCGGTAAGTGACTGTTTGGCATTTGGTTTTCTCCTTTCACCTAGGGACAATAACGAACTTTATGATGATATAAAACGCGATATTTTTTATCATTTTAAACTTTTTAAAACTCAAAATTTTTTTCAAGACGGTTGTATAGCTACTATAATACCTCATCGCCTGCCACAGCAATATGCCCATCAGCTATTTGGTTCATAAATTGCGCATAATCTTGGGCATTGCGAGCCGCAGTTTGCTCGGCATAGGCTTGCATGACAGGGATGAATTCACTGCCATTGCCCAGATAGCCCATAAGCGTATCGGCATTGCCCGCTTTGGTATGCGCATGCGCCAAGGCATGGCCACAGCTTTCAATATATTCGTAAAAATGGGCAGCCGTCATGCTCTCAAGAGACGCGGAATACTTCATATCCCGCAGCTGCCTGACATAAAAATCCATCTCAAAGTTATCAAGCGATGCATAGCCCAAGAAAATATCACTCGATGCCTGCATCAATTGTTGCCCTTCAACCACGCGCTTGCCTTGATGGCTAAATTGTTTTGCCAGTAAGGGTGTCAAGATAGACGCTTTGGCTTGCTTCATTTGCAATATCAGCGGCTCATGGTCGGCATCTTGGAATAATGCCACCGCACACACAGTACCGACACTCCCCACCCCAACTACTTTGAGTGCCACATCGGTAAAATCATAGCGGTCAAACAACACTTGTCTATCTGACTTTAGGGTATCTCGATAAGCGTCAAAAAAAGCGTGGCTACCACCAAAAAATGGCTGCCCTTGGCGTGGTGGTCGCTGCAATTCACCGTCAGTTTTAAACGCGCGCAACCCTGTGACAGTATCACGCTCAGTCAATTTTGGCAGCATTTTTACCGCATCATTTTTTTTGGCTTTTTCAAAATCGGCATGACGGCGTTTACGAACAGTCACGTCTTCGGTATTTGCCAATATTTTATGGGTGTCGATTTTTTCATACCACACTTGTAACGGTGACAAGCTGCAATGCGCTTCTAATGCATCAAGGTAACTGGTCAGCAGTTTTTCTATCGCCTTATAGCCCACCGATTCTACATACTTAAAACTTTGACTGGCGATTAAAATACTGGCGACCAGTCGCTGCAAATCCCATTCAAATGGCGCAACGATGGTTTCATCAAAATCATTAATACCAAATAATAAATTGCGTTCAGGACTGGCATAACCACCAAAATTACTGACATGACAATCGCCGCAAATCTGCTGAAATAGCCCAGAATGTTGCCCCTGCCATGCTTGGTCAAACAGCATCAAAGCGGGCATCCCACGAAAAAAAGTAAACGGCGATACACTCATGCGCTTGGCTCGTATGGGTAGTAACGCTGTCAACCGACCTTGATTGGACCAATGATAAAGACTGAGCGCGTCGATGGCAGTCGGACGTTGGCTGATGGCAGCCAAGGTTTTTAATGGATACGCCTTACGCTGCTGTTTGCCAAGTGCAATACTATCCGCTTGGGTTAGTAGCTTGCCTTGGTAGCGATGGCGCGTCAAATCCACACACTGAGCATGATGTAAGGATTTGGGTAAAGCGATAGCGATGGGCAGCGCGGCTGTTGTGTCCTTTGTTGGTTTTTTGGTCGCTGTTTCTTTAGCGGTTGGTTTTTTTGCGGGTATTTTGTTAGCCGTGGTTTGAGAAGCCGTATTGTTTGCGCCTGTTTGAGTGGTTGTTGTTTGGGCATTTGTTGTTTGAGTGGCTGTTTGAGTCGTTGGGTCTTGAGGCTTTTTTTTGCTAGGCATGGCGTGTCTCTTAAATTTTCAATAGGTAAATGTCCAATAGGTAAATATTCAATAGCTAAATGTTCAATCGGTCACTGGCTAAATTATCATCACATCAAAGTCGTTCAAGCTTGCTATTTTAATGGCTTTGGTAAAAAGTTACGTTGCTGATTTGTGCCAAATCAACCCCTTATTCTCTACTAAAATTAGCCACTAAAATTTTATGAATAGTAGGTCAATTTTCAGTAACATTTTTTAATTTTAGCCGTTATACTGAACGCAACTTTTAACTGTATTTTCACAGGTGAAACTATCGAAAAACTCTGTATTTATGTTGTCATGCTGATTGCGCGTTGACCCTATCATAAATATGCCATTTTAGCCCGCTATTTTAGCCTTGCCGTGAGATTGTGCCTATGTCTGCATCAACGTCCGCATCAACGCCACAAACCACCCTAAACGCACCATCAGCTATGCCTGATAGCGCCCAGCCGACCAACCAAAAACCGGTACTACTACAAATCCGTCATTTATCCAAATCTTATGGCGATACCCAAATTTTGCAAAATATCAATCTAGATATTTATGACGGGGAGTTTTTGACGCTGCTGGGGCCTTCTGGGTGCGGCAAAACTACCCTGCTACGCTTGATTGGCGGGTTTGAGCTACCCAATGCCGGTAGTTTGCATCTAGAAGGGGTTGATATTGCAGGCTTACCTGCGGAAAAACGTCCGATTAATACGGTATTTCAGCAGTATGCCCTGTTTCCGCACATGAATGTGTACGACAATATCGCCTATGGACTAAAACTTAAAGGCGTGCCCAAAACCGAAATCGACCAGCGGGTGCGGGAAGCGTTGGCGATGGTACAACTTGACCATACCATCAATCGTCGTCCGCAAGATTTGTCGGGGGGTCAGCAGCAGCGTATCGCTATCGCCCGCGCCGTGGTGAATCGCCCAAAAATGCTGCTACTTGATGAACCTCTATCAGCGCTCGATGCCAAACTACGTGAGCAAATGCAATCAGAACTCAAACGCTTGCAGCGTGAACTGGGTATTACCTTTGTATTCGTGACCCACGACCAACAAGAAGCCTTGTCGATGTCTGACCGGATTGCCGTCATGAAAAACGGCGTATTCCAGCAAATTGATACGCCCATTGGCATCTATGAATCGCCTGCCAATTTATTTACCGCAAGCTTTATTGGCGAGACCAATTTGTTTAAAGGTAAAGTGCTAGAGGTCAACCCAGCCAGCATCAAAGTGGAAGTGGTCGAGCAAAATGACGGCTTTCATCCGGTTCGTGAATTGCCCCGTCCAAAATTTGACGTGCAAGTCGGTCAAAATGTCAACTTACTACTGCGCCCTGAAGATATCCGCGTGTACTACACCCATGAAGGGCATGAAGGCTTAATCGGCAACGTGGTAGACAGTGCTTATAAAGGCAGCACATTAGATTCTGTGATTCGATTAAAAAACGGCAATATCGTCAAAACGTCAGAGTACTTTAACGAAGACGATCCGAATTTTAACTATAAACTGGGGCAAGAAGTGCGTATTGACTGGGTCGATGGTTGGGAGTGGATTTTGCCAGATGAATAATACTACTTCACCTTCGACCTCTAGCATTTCGACTGCTAACACGCCTGCCCCTGTTATGACAAAACAAGGCGGGCGCGGTTTTCAGCGTGCGACCCTGTTTGTGATTTGGGCATGGTTGATTATTTTTGCCCTGATTCCCAATATCTTGGTGATTGCCGCCAGTTTTTTGACCCGGGATGAAGATAAGTTTTTAACACTGCCTGTCACCATGGGCAACTATATTCGATTGATTGATCCGCTTTATTTAAAAGTGTTTTTACATTCGCTGTCGATGGCAGGGATGACGACGATTATCTGTTTGCTGCTCGGTTATCCATTTGCCTATCTGGTCAGTAAAGCGGATAAAAAATGGCAGTCATTATTGATGTTATTGCTAGTGATTCCTTTTTGGACCAACTCATTGGTGCGCCTGTATGCGGTGAAACTCATTATGGCGGCCAACGGTCTGCTCAGCACCATGCTGATTAACCTTGGGCTTATCAACGAGCCACTGCAAATTTTATATACCCAAAAAGCGGTTATTGGCGGTTTGGTGTATTTGCTGTTTCCGTTTATGGTACTGCCCCTGTATGCGGTATTTGTGGATTTGCGTGACGATTATATTTTGGCATCCAAAGATTTGGGCGCTAACAAGCTACAAACCTTTTGGCACGTGATTTTGCCGCTCACTACGCCAGGGATTATTTCAGGGGTATTGCTGGTACTGTTGCCTGCCATGGGCATGTTTTATGTGGCGGATATCTTGGGCGGTTCGCGCAACTTGTTGGTGGGTAATATCATCAAATCGCAGTTTTTGGATGCCCGTGACTGGCCATTTGGTGCCGCGGCGTCCGTGCTATTGACGCTTGCCATGGCATTGCTGATTATGGCGTATCGAGCCAGCAGCAAACGCATTGGCAAAACTGACTACAACGAAGTGGCATAAGGGGGATGCTATGTCTAATATTATGAAATGGCTGTCTCGCCTGTATTTGACCATCGTATATCTGCTGATGTTCTCGCCGATTGCGGTGATGGTGATTTTCTCGTTTAATGCCTCAAAAGTCGGCTATCAATGGGGCGGTTTTAGTACCCATTGGTACAGCGAGTTATTTAGTAATGCCGCGATGGTACAAGCTGCCATCAACTCGGTCATATTGGCGGTAGTGGCTGCGACGATTTCTACTGCGATTGGCGGTTTGACGGCGTTAGCGTTACAGCGTTATGACTTTAAAGGTAAATCGATACTACAAAGCTTGCTATTTGTGCTGATGATGTCACCTGAGATTGTGTTGGCGATTTCGCTATTGGCGTTGTTTTTGATTGTGGGGATACAGCTGGGTTTTGTGACGTTGCTAATTGCCCACATTACCTTTTGTCTGCCCTTTGTGGTGATTACGGTGACTGCGCGTCTATCTAGCCTCGATACCCGCGTGTTGGAAGCGGCGCGTGATTTGGGTGCCAATGAATTTACCATGATTCGTACCGTGCTTGTACCGATTATTTTGCCTGCGATTTTGGCGGGCTGGGTACTTGCCTTTACCTTATCGCTTGATGATGTGGTGGTATCTACGTTCAATACAGGACCTGAATTTGAGATTTTACCATTACAGATTTATTCGATGGTGCGTGTTGGGGTAAAGCCTGAAGTCAACGCCGTAGGCACAATCTTGCTAGCAATCTCGCTACTGGGTCTGATTATCTCGCAATTATTACTTGCCAAAAAGTCGATGAATCTACCATCGACCCAAAAACGTTAAGGAGACTTATATGATATCTCGGATGCTCAATAGAAGACGTTTTTTAGGGTATGGCTTAGGCATTGGCGGTGCCGTTTTAACAGGGGGGCTGGCAAGTAATCTAACGGGTTGTCAAAAAGCGAGCGAGACCTCGACTAGCGCTGCGGCGTCTGCGCCTACTGCCAGTCAAGGCGGCAAGGTTGTCAATGTCTATAACTGGACGGAGTATATCTCTGACCAAGTGCTTAAAGATTTTACCGCAGAGACAGGTATCGACGTTATTTATAGCACCTTTGATTCTAACGAAGCCATGTACGCCAAACTCAAACTGATGAATGGCAGTGGTGAGTATGATGTGGCGTTTCCAGGGACGGATTTTGTCGATAAAATGCGTAAAGAAGGGATGCTTGAGCCGCTTGACCATGCCAAATTGACCAATTTTGGCAACCTCGGCAAAACCTTTATCAATGCCCCTTTTGACCCTGAAAACAAGTTTAGTATTCCCTATCTGTGGGGCTCATCAGGCATTGCAGTCAATACCAAACGCATTGCTAAAGCAAGCTTGAGTAGCTGGAATGACTTATGGAAGCCAGAGTACGAAGGGCGCGTGATGCTGATGAATGACATCCGTGACGTGTTCACCATGAGTCTATTGACCCTTGGCTATAATGGCAGTACCAAAAACCCTGAAGCCATCAAACAAGCGTATGAAAAGCTCACCAAGCTGATGCCCAATGTGCGCACCTTTAACTCAGATGCACCGCGCATGCCGTTTATGGAAGGGGAAACTTACTTGGGCTTGGCTTGGAATGGTGAAGTCATCATGGCACAAGACCAAGGGATGCCAGAGCTGGACTTTGTGTATCCAAAAGAAGGCGCTATTATGTGGATGGATAACATGGTCATCCCCAAAAATGCCAAAAACAACGATAACGCCCATAAGTTTATCGATTTTATCTTGCGACCCAAATACGCTGCCATGATTAGTGAAGAAATCGGCTACGGCTCGCCCAATGAGGCGGCAAAAAAAGAAATGCCGCCTGAGCTTGCCAACAATCCGATTGTGTATCCGCCAGCTGATTTGCTAAAACACGCGATGTTTCGTGAAGACGTTGGGGATGAGATAATGGCGTTATATCAGCAGTATTGGGATAGGCTCAAAGTGGATATGTAACAGACACATTGGTAAAGAGCGGTACTAAAAAATACACTAAATAAAGGAGTATCTGTGAAATCAAAAATAGAAAAGCTTATATTAGGGTTCTCATTGCTACCGCTATCGTTATCAGCTGTCGCCTATGATAAAGCCGATGAACGTATCATTGACCAACATATGCAAATCGTGGTGGATAGCATCAAAGCCAAACAAATCGCGCCGATTATGGCGTTGATGCCGCCGCAAATTTTTGTGGTGATCGGTGAGCGTTTTGATATGGATGCTGCTACCCTCAAAACCCATATGATACAAGCAGCAGATGACACTTTCAAAGATATGGCTACCGCCAAATTTAGCTATCGCTATAATTTGAGCAAAGCCAAAGTCTATCAGTCGACCACTGGGCGCGAGTATGTGATATTCCCGACAACATTCACGATGGATGATATCACTATCAACAGCCATGTCGTGGCGATTCAAGATAAGGTGGATGACGTTAATAAATGGTATATCGTACGTATCGAATCCCCTGCACAAATTGAGTTTATCAAACAAGCTTATCCTGATATCACTGATATACAAATCCCAGAGTAAAAGAGTAAAAATTTAACAGTTTAAAAGCGAAAAAAGCGGGCTTATAATTAAGTCCGCTTTTTTACCCTAAAATTCGCTTAGCGCATGGTGACAAACTCTTCTGAGCCAGTCGGATGAATCGCCACCGTGTCATCAAAGTCACGTTTGGTGGCGCCCATTTTGATAGCAACAGCAAAACCTTGAATCATCTCATCGACGCCAAAACCTACACCATGCAAGCCCACCACTTTTTCTTCCTCACCCACACAAATCAGCTTCATGTGACACGGCTCACGGTGCTTGGTCACTGCACTATACATCGGGGTAAAACTGGATTTATAGACTTTCACCGCATTGATGCCATAGCCTTTGACCGCCTCTTCTTCACTCAGCCCCACAGTACCAATCGGTGGATGGCTAAAAATCACGCTCGGCACTAGGTTATAGTCCAAATGCTCATTGGGTTTGTTGTTAAACAAGCGCTCAGATAATCGACGACCTGCTGCCACCGCCACTGGGGTCAATTGAATACCATGTTCGATGATGTCGCCCACCGCATAAATCCCTTCGACATTGGTATTTTGATAGGCATCGACTTTAACAAAGCCTTGCTCATTGACTTCAACGCCCGCTTTATCAAGATTGATGCTATCGGTTGCAGGTGCGCGACCCGTTGCCCAAATCAAACAATCCACCGTCAAGGTCTCATTGTTTGACAATTCAATGCTCAATGAGCCATCTTCGTTTTTGCGTACTTGTTGTGGTAGCACTCCATAATGAAATTCAATGCCATCATCGTGCATGATATGAGTGAGCGTGGTGACAATGTCGGCATCGAAGTTTTTGAGCACCCGCTTGCTACGCACAATCAGATGGGTCTTTGAGCCCAATGCATTCATCACCCCTGCAATCTCAACACCGATATAGCCTGACCCCACAATCGCTACCCGCTGTGGCAACTCGGTCAAGTCAAAAAAACCATCGGAATCAATACCCAACTCTGCCCCTTCAATCGCGGGGCGAACAGGTCGACCGCCCATCGCAAGCAAAATATGGTCAGCAGTAATAGTCTCTACTGTGCCGTCATTTTTATACACCTCAACGGTATGTTGGTCGGCAAATTTGGCAAAACCCTGAATCACATCGACTTGGTTATTTTTGAGGCCGTTGTTGTACGACTGATGAATACGGCTGATATAAGCTTGGCGACTTTGTACCAATTTGGCAAAGTCAAATTGTTTAACATCCAAATCAAAGCCATAGTCAGGCGCATAATGATGGATCGCCGCTGCCATATTGGCGCCATACCACATCACTTTTTTGGGCACACAGCCCACATTGACGCAAGTACCGCCTAGCTGCTTGGCTTCAATCAAGGCACATTTTTTACCATAACTGGCAGCACGGTTGATGGATGCAATGCCCCCTGACCCACCACCAATCGCGATATAATCATAATGTTTGCTCATAATTCTTCCTGTTTTTTGGTCATTTTCAAAGTTATATGCGGTTATTTTACCAAGTTTTGGTAGCGAGAAAAGTTGTTAATTCTCACCTTTCTCATTGATAAAATAAAACAAATCAGCGTTTTTTTTTGAATAATTTTAATGAAAAAGGTTTAAACACCCTTGCGTCACCGCAAAAGGCATCAGATAAAATCGGGTTTTTTTGGGTTGGCAAAATTCAATCTGCTGTGCCATTAACTGTGTGCTTAGTGTTGGGACAATCAGCCAAGCTTCATCGGCATCAAACTCACTGGCGTAGGTAAGTAGTTGGTACATATCAGCCAAGCTTATGTCGTTGAAAGTAGCAGTTTTTTTCCATTTTACATCGGCAATAATGAGTTTATCGGCAGACTTTAGCCAAATATCGGGTTTGATGGTTAACCCTTGCTGCACGGTCAATGGCTGTCTTTTTTGCTCAACTAGCTCAAAATTCTGCCCTACAAATTGTTCATGGATTTTCCTGCCCACCCATTTTTCAAAGGCAAATGGCATATTCACCAGCCAAGTTGGGGTCAAAAACTGCCCTTGGTTACTGGCTTGTTGTAGCGTCAGCAGCGCATAACAAAAGCTGATAAAAGTATAATTACGCTGGGCAAGCAGACTGGGCAACGCGGTCAACTCTTGCAGCGCTTGAGAAAATAAGATGTCGTATAAGTCTTTGGCAACGGTACCCACTGCTTGCCACTGAGGCGGTAATGGGAAAGCCATGCTGCCAATCACCCGCTCGATGGTGGTTTTTACCAAGCGATTGCCCGCGGTATCCATCGCAAAATTTTCAGTCTGATGATAAAACTTATGCGGCTGGTGGAAGTTATGCTGCAATTGCTCTTTGACCAGTAATTTACCCTGCAGATAGGGCTGATTTTGCTCAAATTGCTGATATTGCTGATTGGGCACATACTGGGCAAATCCCTGCCAAAAATACGCTTGTAGCCACTCGCTAAGCGATAGTGAATGATTGCTGGGTGGAGGATTGGGGGCTGGAGGATTGATGAGTAGTTGATTGGCTAGATTGGGTAACGACTTGGGCAATAAGGCTTGCCACACCGCTGTCAGCATCTGTTGCACCCATTGACGGGTTTGGGCAACTTCATCGGCATGGGTAATTTGGCTTTGTGCAAGTTTTGGCAAAATCTCAATTTGCCCGCCACTGGGCAACCCAATCACACCGATATAGTGGCGCACTTTGAGTTGCCACCGCTGCTGTTTACGCTCAATGCGAAACACGTCAAAATTTTGCTCGATAAGCCAGTCAAAATCTTGCCCATCGTCAAAATCTGCCGCGGTCAGGCAACTATGTTCAAACGTGATGATGGCTTTCATTGGGCGCTTTGATAGATTGCAAGATAGTTATTTGGCTCATCAAGCGCTTGGGTATTGATGTCAAACCCCGCTTGCTGCGCCATAAATCCAGTTGCTTTTTTGTTATCAACTAGCCTAATAAAGCGTTGCCCAAAGATTGCTTGCAAGATTTGTCCATGGTGCTGGCAGGCTTGCGCCACTTGTGGGATGATGGATTGGCTAAACGCAGCGCTTAACGCTTGCAGCGAATCAATACCCCACAAAAAACTATGCCCTAACTGGCTGTCTTTTGCCAAATTTTGCAAGATTCTTTCATTCAATGCGGTCAACAACTTGGCTAAATCAATCTCAATCCCATTTGCCATCACTTTACCCAACAACTGTGGCTGTGGTTGACATTCAATAAATTCAAAACGGCGGCGAAATGCCATATCGAGCGGCGCCAATGAATGATCTTGGCTGTTCATGGTGGCGTAGATATCGACATTGCTAGGCACACTAAACGGCTGACGCGAATACGCCAAATTCACCGACAGCCTATCTGTCTGTCCTGCGCGTTTGGTAGGTTCAATCAAACTCATCAACTCCCCAAACACGCGGGCGACATTGGCGCGGTTGATTTCGTCAATCAACATGGCATAACGGTGGCTAGGGTCATGTTTGGCTTGTTGACACAGTCTAAGAAATGCCCCTGACTCAATGCGATAGCTCATCTGCCCATTGTCCGCGATGTGGGGACGAATGCCTTCGACAAATTCTTCATACCCATACGCTTGATGAAAACTGACAAAACTAAAGCGTTCTAGCTTTGGCTGTAAATAGTTGGGCTGAAACTGGCTGTGAATCGCCACTTGGTAATCATCAAGCTTGTTTTGCAAGTCTGCTAATAACGGCAAACTGTCTGCTAATAAAAACCAATTACTGCTATCGTCTTTATCAAAATACGATTGGCTAGCCCTTCGATGATATTTGACACGGACTGAGTTCTTATCACTGTACATCATCAATGTGCCCCAAGCCGTTTGATTCAAATTTTCTTTACGGTCATTTAATTGCGCCTTCATCCTAAAAAATTGATGATCGATTATTTCTGGCACTTTAAGCAGTTTTCTACCTTGTTGATAATTATTTAGGAATATCAAACAAATTACATCTCGCCAGCTTAGTGGCTTAAGCAAAGCTCTTAGCAATTCATCCGCATTGGCTACTGGCAATATCTCGGTATATTGTTTGGCGATTTGTTGCAGTCGGTAGGTCTTGCCTGTCCCTGCTACGCCCGTATAGATAATATTTTTTGCTGGCTCACTCATGACAGATTATCACTCACGATGGTCATACCTGCCGCTTTTGCTGCACGCGTACCACCCGTCAAATGGACGATATCCCGCTTTGGGTCAATCTCATTGAGCAAAGCGGCGGCTTTGGCGGCTTTGCTGCCGCCACCGCATAGCACATAGACAGTGCCATCCGTGGTTGCCAATAACTCTGTCGTCAGCGTATCTAAGGGTTGGTTTTTGGCACACTCAATATGTCCTTGCGCAAACGCTTTACTATCCCGCACATCCCAAACGGTATCGTTTGCCGTGGCAGAAAATTCGGTAATGGCTAGTTCACGAATCATGATTACCTCTTAATTTTTAATGTGTATTTTGTGATGGCTTATTATGGATAAGCTGACGAAATTTATCAAATCAGCGATTAATAACCAAATTTTTGCATCACCTTAACTATTTTTATCAAGTTTTTGACAAATTATGATTTATAATTCATTCCAATATTTTATGTATTTTAATCTTAACTTAAACTTTTATTATCTAAGGAGGGATGACATCATGACGACGGCTTCAACCGCGCCCCCTGATCATCAGCATATCGCGCTACGCAATGACCCAAAAAAGGTCGCCGTGGCATCTATGATTGGTACGGCTATTGAGTTTTATGATTATTACATTTATGCCGCCGCGGCCGTATTGATTTTTAATACCCAGTTTTTTGATAAAACCGATGAAAAAGCGGCGATGCTTTACTCGCTTTCGACGTTGGCATTGGCATTTATCGCCCGCCCTTTCGGTTCAGCATTATTTGGTCACTTTGGTGATAAACTCGGTCGTAAAAAAACCTTGGTGGCCTCTCTGCTCACGATGGGTTTGTCAACTGTAGCGATTGGTTTGCTACCGACTTATGCCCAAGTAGGCGTCATTGCCCCATTGTTGTTATGTTTACTTCGTGTAGGTCAAGGGATTGGTCTTGGCGGTGAATGGGGCGGTGCTGCCTTGGTCGCCACCGAAAATGCGCCAGAAGGCAAACGTGCTTGGTACGGTACTTTCCCGCAGTTAGGCGCGCCGATTGGGTTATTTTTAGCCAACTTAGTGTTCTTTTTGCTCAGTTATTTTTTAGGAAAAGATGTCTTGGTCGAGTGGGCATGGCGCATCCCGTTTCTTATTTCAATCGTGCTTGTGGGTGTGGGTCTTTGGGTACGTTTAAGCCTGCATGAAAGCCATGTATTCCGTACCGCTGAGGCCGAAGGCAAAAAAGTTAATGCCCCTGTGTCAAAAGTCATCACCCAGTATTGGCGTCCGATGGTGCAAGGCACATTCTTGATGGCGATGACTTATGTGATTTTTTATATCATGACTGCCTTCGTACAAGCGTATTCAAAAAGCCCGGCAAAATTGTCTTCTTTCGGCTTTCCAACAGGGTTAGGTATTGCCCCAAATACCTTTACTGGCTTTTTATTGGTGGCTGCGATTGTGTTTGGTATTTTTACCAGTATCTCTGGGATTGGCGCTGACAAAATCGGTCGTAAAAAATGGCTGATTGGCGTGACTATATTATGTATGTTATTTGCCTGCTTTATGCCAGCACTGCTCAGCAATGGTACACCAACCACGGTATTTATTTTCCTCATTTTGGGCATGGCATGTATGGGTATGTCATTTGGTCCAATGGCAGCGCTATTACCAGAGCTGTTCCCCACCGAAGTACGGTATTCAGGTGCGTCCCTAGCTTACAATCTAGCGGCGATTGTGGGTGCATCGATTCCTGCGATTTATGCCATCAAAATCAACGAGCAATATGGCATGAAAGGTGTGGCTATATATATTGTTATTAACGGTTTGATTTCTCTCATCGCGTTATTCTCAATTAAAGAAACCAAAAATATCGATTTGATGGATTAAAAGAAAAGATAGACTAAAAACTGATACCTCAAAAACGCTGGCAAATGCTGGCGTTTTTTTTGCCCAAGGCGGTTATAATAAAATTTTCAATACCATGAGACCTAGGATGAAAGCCTATAATCGCTGTGAATGGTGCGGCACAGACCCACTTTATCAAGCTTACCACGACAATGAATGGGGAAAGCCCAGTTATGATGACCGTCATCTATTTGCCATGCTGTGTTTAGAAGGCATGCAAGCGGGACTTAGTTGGATTACCATACTCAAAAAACGCGAGCGTTATTACCAAGTATTTGCTGATTTTGACCCTGCAATTATCGCGCAGTTTGATGATGACATGGTCGATAGTCTGATGACCGATGCGGGCATTATTCGCCACCGCGGTAAAATCAAAGCCATTATCAACAATGCCAAATGCTATCTAAAAATCACCCAAACGCAAGCTTTTAGCGATTATCTTTGGAACTTGTCACCCAGCGGCTTGGCAAAAATACCACAGGATAATCACCCAAAAACCTTTGCTGATATCCCCACCAACACGCAATATTCAGATAACATGTCAAAAGTGCTTAAAAAAGACGGGTTTAAATTTGTGGGCTCAACGATTTGCTATGCGTTTATGCAAGCAGTCGGCATGGTGAATGACCATGTAGCGGCGTGTGATTTTCGATAAGCGGTTTCAATAGTCAACAGCGGATAACATATTTCTCGATGCTACAGATTTCTCGGTGCTACAGCCCCCAAAATAGGCTAAAACTAATCAAAATCAATACCAGTAAAATGCTCTGAACCAATAAAAAATGCTGATGCACTTTGAGCAGTCCGCGCAGACTGACCCCATAATGACTGACATTTTTAAGAGAATAGCTTTGAAAATCCACCAAGCTACGGCGATGATATTGTGACCGCATGACCTCAACAAACTTATCAGCCGCTGCTGCTGTTGACCTAGCTGACAACACAGGTAAAAACGCATTGATAACATCTTCATGTGTTTCTGGATTATTGATATTGACCATCAACATTTGCCAATCTTGAAACAGCCGTTGTTCGATCATCCCTTTAGACTTGAGCGTGACATCGCGGTTGCGCCCATCACGCTGAATGTTACCAAATAATTGCTCAATCGCTGATTTTTCGCCTTCAATGTACTGAAAAAAATAGCCATTACCAAAGCACAAAAAACCGGTAATTTGATGGGCAAGGTTCTCACGCTGTGCCACCGTCATGATATCAGACAGCGTTCTAGGGGTTACGCCAGCTTTCAACGTCATACGGCTCACATAAGTTAGATAATGAATTTGCCCCAAGCAGCACCTCAGTCTTTATGGTTTTACAATTTTTGTTCAGCGCAATTTTAACAATTTATTACATACTTAGCCATCCATTAAATCAAGAATATTAGCTTACCTAGTCACAAATAGCGGTTGAGTGGCTTTTTTTGGACACTCGTATTGCATTTACGATCATCAGCAATACCCCTACCCAAATTAAAGCAAAACTGGCAATCATGGTGCCATTGACAGCTTCATGCAGCACAAAAATGGACAATAAAAACATCAGCGCAGGTTCAAGATAACTGAGCATACCAAAGGTGTTCATCGGCAACACCTGACTGGCTTTGAGGTTGGTCTGCATGGCAAGCGCACTAATCATACCCAGTCCAATCACTAACAGCCCCATTGTCATTGACCCTGTGACTATCGATACACTCGTGTTTTGCCATAATAAAAAACCTAGGGCAATCGGTGCAATCACTGACAAATCAACGAACAGCCCCAACAGCGCAGGTACCCCTTGCCAGCGGCGCAGTCCATAATAAATCGGATAAGTCAAACACACCCATGCAGTGACCCACGATACACTCCCCGCGAGCCAAAATTGCAATCCCACCCCTGCTGCCGCAACGATAATCGCCGCCCACTGCAATCGATTTAAGGTTTCTTTAAACACCACACAGCCCATCAGTACCATCATCAAGGGAAGCAAAAAATACCCCATTGCGGTATTGACCGCCTGTCCATTGATAGGCGCCCACATAAACAGCCATAGCTGACTTGCCAAAATCGGTGTCGGCAACAGCAATAAAACCCATTGTTGTTTGTTTAATCCCATCAAAAATGCTTTGAGTTGCCCAAAACTTTGCGTCACGGCCAACAGCCCCACCAACCCAAACCACATCGCCACCATGCGCCACAAAAAAACTTGCGTGCCTGACAACGGCGCAAGCCAGTGACTATACAGATATAGCACGCCAAACAACACATTAGAAATCAATGCCAACACCACCCCAAAACGTAACTTTTTGGCAGCGGTAGCGGGCTGACGGGTTGTTGCCTTGGGCTGGACAACGATAGAGGATGGTGATAAAGCGCTGGAGACTGACATAATTGACCTTGTTATATTTTTGCTTTTGCGGTTAAATTGCCAAGCAGTATAACAATTATCTTTGGTAAATTATTTCAAAATCCCCCAATTTGTGATAATTTAATATTAATATAAGATAAATTTGCTATATTTTTCTCAATTTGTCTTATTTTATATTTTTAGAAGGACATGGCTATGATTCATGAAATCGATGATATCGATAAACGTATTTTAAACTTGTTGCAAGAAGATGCGACCCTACCGCTTAAGAACATCGCCGAAAAAGTGCATGCATCGGTAGCGACCTGTCAGCGCCGTATCCAAATGATGACAGAGACGGGGGTGATTACTCGCCAAGTAGTGATTGTCAACCCCACCGAATTGGGCTTTGATTTAAGCGCGTTTGTGCTGATTGAAATGGAAAAACAAAATACCGCGCTGCAGCATGGCTTTGAGCGCTTGATGAACCGATTGCCCAACGTGATGAGTTGTTATGAAATCTCAGGGGATTATGACTTTTTACTATTGGTACATGCCAAAAATATGGCGGAATATCACCGTTTTACCCGTGATAATTTAACTTATGAAAACAATGTCCGACGCTTTAAAAGTCAATTTGTGATGAACTTCTCCAAGGTAGGCACTAAAATCCAGTTAGATTAGTTAGATTAATGCGCCATCAGACAATGGGCTCAAACAATGGGCTTAGTGCGATACCAAAATGACGTCGGCAACGAAATGCCAAACACCAACGCAGCGGTCACAAATATCGCATTGAAGCTAAAATCCATCATTTGGGTAAATACTTGTGGATTGTAGCCATAGTAGCCTAGCTGTACAAAGCTAATCATAGCTTTGTACGCGGTAATCCCTGGCATCATACACAGCATGGCAGGCACCAAAATCATTTTTGGGGTGAGTAAATATTTTTTTGCCAAATAAATTGCCACAAACGATGAAATACCCGCTGCCACAAATGTCGCTAGTATCAAATTGACTGACAGTTGTTTTAAGAGTTCTCTAAGTCCATAACCCAGCACAGTCAACAATAAGCATTGCCAAATATAGCGGCGCGGCACATTGACAAGCAGTGTCCAGCCAAGCGTCATCAAGCAAGCAAAAGTTGCTGCGCGTATCAAGGCAATCGCATCAATCGCCATTTTTTACCCTGCCCAATATTGGCAATAGAATTTTATCAAACGCTTTCATCAACCCACGCCCCAATGACTGATATTTAGTAGTAGCAATGACAGCACGATGCCGATACAGCTCGATAACGTCAAGATAATCACAAACATAAAGCGCCCGATACCGATGTTCATATAACCCTTGAGCATATCCGACAACGAATTTATCAAAGGAAAACTGGGAACCAACCAAAGCACACTCGACGCCATGGCAATATGCGGGTCGTTACCAATCCCCAATAACAGCGCGGTACTGGCGAAGATGGAGCCGAAACACGCCGCTATGAGCGCGGATATAAAGGGATTAAAGTTGCGGTTACTCAGCCATAGCCGCAGCGAATAACCCATCATGCTCGCAATAAAAGTCACCAAACACACCAGTACATCGCCCCCTGCCAAATACGCAAAGCAGGCACACGCCACACCGACCATCGTCGCGACCATCTTGGCAGGATAAGTGCCCCGATCAATCTCATCAAATCGATAAGTCGCATGCTCTAGGGTACTCGTCACCGGCATACTTTCCAAATCCAGTACAATTCGCTGAATTTGTACAACGATATTGACATTGATGGCATGGGTGGTTGAGGCGCGCAAGGTGGTAATACAACGGTTATTATAAATTGTGGTGATGGTCAAGCCATTATAGGCAATCCCACACTCCACGCTGGCCAACCCCAACGCTAACCCCAATCGGCGGCACAAATCTGTTACCGTTGCCGACTCTGCCCCATATTGCATTAGTAGCAGTCCACAGCGCACACACAGACGGGTGATTTGCTGCTGGTGTTCATACGCCATATACGGCAACCGCCGTCTAGGCTTCGGCTCTGTCGGGGGCGAAAGCTTAGTAGGCTCAGGTGTTAGCGGATCAAGCGCTTCTAGGGCATCAGCAAAGGTATCGGTCATAGCATCATTTTAATAACCTTGATATCTCATTTTAGCATTAAACTAGCATAAAATCAGGGTGAATCAGTATTGCTTTATTGATTAAAAAGTTGATTAAGAAAGCTGAATAAAAATGAGCAAAAAGTTGAAAACTACCCGTTATTTAAAAAAATTCTACCTACTTAACAAGCTGCGATTGGTTTATTTTGGTTTAAATAATAGGGTAATATTCAATACCTTCCATTACCCTCCATTTTAATCACCATCTAGCCATTTGACAGTCACTTTTTCCGTTAATTTTTACAAAAATACTGAATCGCTTTACCCTTTAATTAAACCCGACTAATTTAATCAGGTTTTTTTGTTATTTCGCCCTATAAACCCCCATCGCAAAATTGATTCATGATAAAATGAGCCATATTCATTTTATTTAATATTCAAGCCTATGTCCGCCGAAACTATTGCCAACAAAGCCTTTAAACAAGGCGCCAAAGCCTTATTTGACTATGACAAACACTGGGCAAGCTGCTTTGAGCCTGCGCCATTTTTGCCGATGAGCCGCGCCGAAATGGATGCCCTTGGTTGGGATGCCTGTGATGTCATTATCGTCTCAGGCGATGCCTACGTCGATCACCCAAGCTTTGGCATGGCAATCATCGGCAGACTGTTAGAGTCGCAAGGCTTTCGCGTCGGTATCATTGCCCAGCCAGACTGGACGAGCAAAGACGCTTTTATGACCCTTGGCAAACCGACCATTGCGTGGGGCGTCACCGCAGGCAATATGGACAGCATGATTAACCGCTACACCGCCGATAGACGCATTCGCAGTGACGATGCCTACTCGCCAGACAATGCCCCCGACAAACGCCCCGACCGTGCGGCTGTGGTATATAGCCAGCGCTGCCGTGAAGCCTATCCCGATGTTCCCATTATTTTGGGCGGGATTGAAGGCTCGCTGCGCCGTATCGCTCATTATGATTATTGGTCAGATAAAGTGCGCCGTAGCATTTTGATGGATAGCCGCGCTGATATTTTGCTGTATGGCAATGCCGAGCGCGCGATTGTCGATGTTGTACATGCACTTGCCAAAGGTTACCGTTTTGAAGACCTTGCCAAAGTGCGTGGCACCGCGTATCTCTCGACACAAACCAAAAAACACTGGCAACGCGATATGATAGAAATCGCCAGTAACGACGTCGACACCGTTGGGCGTGTTGACCCGATTATCAATCCGTATGTGATGATGGAAGATGTGGGCGACTGTCACATCGAACAAGAAAAAACGCTTGAGAGTCAATACAAAGGGTTTGTGGCAGATAAAGTCGAGCACAAAGTGCTTAATGCTGATAAGGTCGCTGAAAGCCAAGACATCCAAGTGGTCAACCTCAAAGACCCCAATAAAAACGCCTTAAAACACAAACGCCCCTTGCCCCCCCGTGACAAAACCGTGATTCGCTTGCCCGACTTTGAGCAAGTCAAATCCGACCCCGTACTTTACGCCCATGCCAACCGTATTTTGCACCTAGAAACCAATCCGCATAACGCCCGCGCCTTGGTGCAGCGACATGGCGACATTGATGTATGGCTCAATCCGCCGCCCATTCCACTTACCATGGAAGAGATGGATTATATCTTTGATTTGCCGTATGCCCGTTTGCCCCACCCTAGCTACGGCAACGCAAGAATTCCTGCCTACGACATGATCAAATTATCAGTCAATATCATGCGCGGCTGTTTTGGCGGCTGTACCTTCTGCTCGATTACCGAACATGAAGGACGCATTATCCAAAACCGCTCAGAAGAGTCTATCTTGGGCGAAATCAAAAAAATCCGCGACACCGAGCCGTCATTTACCGGGGTAATTTCTGACCTTGGCGGACCGACTGCCAACATGTACCGTCTGCATTGCAAAGACGATGCCATTGAGAAAAACTGCCGCAAACCCTCCTGCGTGTATCCCGATATCTGCGACAACTTACTCACCGACCACAGTCATCTCACCCAACTGTACCGTAAAGCTCGTGATATCAAAGGGGTGAAAAAAATCCTGATTGCGTCAGGCTTGCGCTATGATTTGGCGGTCAAAGACCCGGAATATGTCAAAGAATTGGTCACCCACCATGTCGGTGGTTATCTCAAAATCGCCCCTGAGCACTCTGAAACCAATGTACTCTCCAAAATGATGAAACCGGGTATGGGGACGTACGATACTTTCAAGCAGATGTTTGACAAATACAGCCGTGAAGCAGGTAAAGAGCAATATTTGATTCCGTATTTTATCGCTGCTCACCCTGGCACCACCGACACGGACATGATGAACTTGGCAATTTGGCTCAAGCGCAATGGCTTTCGTGCCGACCAAGTACAAGCCTTTTACCCAAGCCCCATGGCAACTGCTACTACCATGTATCATACTGCCAAAGACCCGCTGCATAAAGTCACCCGTGACAGCGAAGGGGTGGAAATCGTCAAATCGGGCAAACAACGTAAACTCCACAAAGCATATTTACGTTACCATGACCCCAAAAATTGGGCACTGCTGCGTCAATCGCTTAAAGACTTGGGGCGTGAGGATTTGATTGGGCATGGCAGTCAATGTTTGATTCCGCCTTATAATCCAAAACTGGAAGGTGAAGACTTTTACCAATCAGCCCGTAAGAAAAATAGTTCTGCCGCTGGTGATTCGGTCAAACGTACGAATAAAGATAGTACTGCAAAAAAATCGGGTAAAAAACCAACACCGACCAGTTTTGGTAAAAAACCGTCAAACCAAAAACAGCCGAAAAAAGGCAATTTCCAAACCCAACATACAGGCTTGCCGCCGCGGAAAACTAAGTAGTTTATGTCATTCATGGCTTGTAGCGCATTTCTACAAGCCGTCTTATTTATTTTTAAATTGTTTCAATTTTAATGAACGTCTAAAGGTTGATAGAAATTTTATGTTTTTTGCATGATTAAAAAAAGAATGTTTAGCAACTTTAACTTGGTTTGGACTTTGATGATTTCTAAAAGTACCCAATTTGATTTTGGTGTTTTCTTCGAATACTGTAATTGTTAAATGCAAAATGATTAGCTAGAAATAACCTATAGGCTGAATGGATTAAATAACTCATATGACTGATGGCTGCGTTATTTAACCTTCTGTCTAAAACTCCAATGTATTGCTCCGAATAAAGACTCGAAGCCTCAAACGTTATGTGATAGCATTTCTTTTTGATAAAATATTCTCAATAAAATTTAAATTTTTATTTTTACATCAAGCTTACATCTTAACAACTAAACACAGCACTAAAAACGTTAAAAAATCACTAAAATACAAACCATTATAAAAATAAAAGGCTTTCAATATGGCAAAAATTTTTATTGGGATAGGGATTTTATTTCTCATCATTGGCTTAATTTATCTGTTTTTTCCCAATGCCTTTAACTGGTTTGGTCGTATGCCGGGGGACGTTAATTATCGCTCCGAAGGCGGTGGCTTCAGCTTTCACTTCCCCATCGTCACCATGATTATTGTGAGTATCATTCTCACTATTATTCTTAACCTATTTAACCGCTAACAGCGCGCTAAGTACCGCTATATTGAGAAGGTTTTTATCACAAAAACTGCCTTTTTTATCAAAAAATGTCGTAAACTGTAATTACGCCAGTCAAGATTGAAAAGGAGTTAGTCATGCAGCGCGACATTTTTAAGCCAACACTACTGAGCCTCGTAATCGCCCAAAGCTTATTGACGGCTTGTAGCCCCTCGCCGTCAAATAGCCGTGATACGAGCCCTGCCACACCTGTTATCGCGCAGCCAACGCCCGTGGTTGCTGCGCCTGCCATGATGATGGAAGCGGCAGCAATGAGCAAGATGGCACGCTACTCGCCTATCATGCCGATGCCGATACCACAGGATAATAGCGAAAAATATCAGCACCTTGCAGTCAACCCCATTCACCAAACCGCAACTGATGCCGTTGCCACCTTTAGTATCGATACTGACACCGGCAGCTACGCCAATGTACGCCGTTTTCTCAACAATGGGCAACTACCGCCCACTGACGCGGTGCGTATTGAAGAGCTTATCAACTATTTTAACTATGACTTTTCACAAGCCAAGCGCCTTGCCAACGCCCCTTTTTTGGTAAGTACCGAAACGGTTACCGCACCGTGGCGTGCTACCAATCGTATCATCAAAGTGGCTATCAAAGCGGATGACCCTACCATCACGAAACAAAGCGTCTTACCGCCTGCCAACTTGGTATTTTTGGTGGATGTGTCAGGCTCGATGTCAGACAACGATAAATTACCACTAGTCAAATCTTCGCTAAAAATGCTCACCAAGCAATTGAGGGCGCAAGATACCATTAGTATCGTGACCTATGCAGGTCGTACCCAAGTGACGCTTCCTGCCACTAAAGGCAGTGATACCGACAAAATATTAGCCGCGATTGATAGCCTAGCTGCCAGTGGCTCGACCAATGGCGAAGCAGCGATAAAGTTGGCTTATCAACAAGCAAAAATCCACTATAAAAAAGACGGCATCAACCGCATTTTGATGATGACCGATGGGGATTTTAATGTCGGCGTATCGGACGTCGATGAAATGCTAGATATTATCCGCCGTGAGCGTGATAGCGGCGTATCACTTTCCACATTTGGCTTTGGTGAAGGCAATTTAAACGACCATATGATGGAACAAGTCGCGGATAACGGCAACGGTAACTATAGCTACATCAACAGCCTGTCTGAGGCCAAAAAAGCCTTGGTAGACGAAATGTCAGCAACCTTTAATACCGTAGCAAAAGACGTCAAAGTCCAAGTGGAATTCAATCCCCAGACGGTTAAAGAATGGCGGTTGATTGGTTATGAAAATCGTGTCCTTGCAAAAGAAGATTTTAACAACGATAAAGTAGACGCAGGTGAGCTAGGTGCAGGCAAATCCGTGGTTGCGCTGTTTGAAGTTACCCCTGTGGGGCAGCAAGGTTGGCTAGACGATAGCCGCTACCAAGCTTACCCTATCAGTCACACCAGCAAAAATACTGAGCTGGGATTTTTAAAACTTCGCTATAAAGCGCCACATAGCAACACATCAACGCTTTTGACACTGCCCATTACCAATACTACCCAACAGCCGAGCAGCGAACTGGCATTTGCGCTAAGTGTGGCAGGTTTTGGTGAAACCCTCAAGCAAAGCAAATACCTCGGTAATTGGCAACTAAACGATAGCAAGCGACTCGCCCAAGCCAATATCGGCAACGACCCACAAGGTATTCGCCGCGAATTTATCAAGCTTATCGACTTAGCCGATAGCTTACAACCGACCAAAAAATAGTCACTATACAAGTGTCAATAAAAAAGCTAGATAAATCATCTAGCTTTTCTCCTACTTTTACTGTTTTGCCCATCAGTGCTGTTTTGTGCCAAAAATTTTATCCCCTGCATCCCCAAGCCCTGGGATAATATACCCCTGTTCATTGAGATGGCTATCAAGTGCGGCGGTAAAAATCTTCACATCAGGATGGGCATCATTCACCGCTTTCACCCCTTCAGGCGTTGCCACTAATACCAAGGCTTTAATATTTTTACAACCGTGTTTTTTCATCATATCAATCGTTGCTACCATACTACCGCCCGTCGCAAGCATAGGATCTAAAATCAACGCAGGACGCTCATTAATATCTTTCACCAACTTTTCAAAAAAAGGCACAGGCTCAAGGGTATCCTCATCACGTTGCAATCCAACCATCGAGATTTTTGCCGTGGGAATAAGGTCTAAAACCCCATCAAGCATTCCTAAACCTGCGCGCAAGATAGGTACGACAGTAACGGTTTTACCTTTGATTTGAATGCCCTCAATTTGGTTGCCTTCCCAGCCCTGAATGCTGATTGTTTCTATGGGAAAATCACGGCTTGCTTCATACGCCATCAAACGGGCAAGCTCTTTAGTCAAGGTACGAAACTTATAAGTGCTACTATCTGCCTCGCGCATCAATGATAATTTATGCTTAACTAAGGGATGGTCAATAACGGTAATTTGCATGGTAACACTCACTTTAAATTTCACACCAAAAATTTCGCCTATTTTACCCAAAGTCTGTGATAAAAACATTAATTTTCTATTCTGAGTTTTTCTCTAAGTTTTTCAGGGATGCAAAAAAACACCCCCTTACTGATGTAAGGGGGTGTTTTTGGGATAGGGAGCTGACGATGACCTACTCTCACATGGGCGAACCACACTACCATTGGCG
>NZ_DAMBBC010000014.1:0-71272 GCF_032057165.1 Moraxella sp. CTOTU48717
TATTCTTCTACTTTATGTGGATTTGTGGTAGTTTTTAATTTCTTTTACTATACAATAAATCGACACAGGTACTAACAGCGACTATTTGAAACCCAGCGTTGAATTGACTACTATGTACCACAAAGTGATGTCAACACAGCGCATCATGGCATTCATAAACCCATACAATCCTCTAAATCCTAATCTAAATAAAAACTACCATAATACGAGCTATAAAATGACTAATACTGATACTAATAATGTAGCATCTAAACCCAGTTTTGATACTAGCTTTGATATAAGCGAGCTAAGCCAACAAATCGAGCAATCGGTTACTTCGCAAGCCGTAGCAGCCGCAAATCATCCGACACGCCAAATTCCACCGCTTGAAAAATGGCAACCCAAACTCAGCGGTACGATGGATTTAGTGGTCAAAGCCAATGGCGAGTGGTGGCATGAAGGCAGTCAAATCACCCGTCCACTACTCATTGATCTGTTTGCCAAAGTGTTATGGTCAGAGGTTGATGACAACCACCACGTTGAGTATTTTTTAAAAACCCCTGTTGAAAAATGGCAAATCCAAGTAGAGGACGCGCCACTGCTAGTCAATCAAGTGGACGTCATTAACGAGCAATTTGGCGATACTAGCAAACCGGTGTTGCAGTTCACCACCACGCAAGGCGATGTGGTGATTGCTGACGAGCAGCATCCGATCCGTTTGGGTCTGCCATTTACCCATGCTAGCCAGCATGATGCTGGCTTACAGCAAAAACAAGCCAGCCAGCCTTATCTGTTGGTGCGGCAAAATGGTGACTCAGCGCTATACGGACTCATTCATCGCAATGTGTTTTACCATTTGATTGAATTGGGTGAGTTGGTAGAGGGTGAAGAGGGTACGTCATTGATTTTGCACAGTGGTGATAGCATTTTTACCTTGACCATGAGCGCATAAGTCTCAGCGTTAAGCAAACTGTTGATAAGTTTTGAGCAAGTAAAGTGACGAATGGGCTGTCAAATTCGGCCCCGCATTTTTTTGTAGTGAGCGTCTAAAAATTGGTATAAGATAGTGGTCTGTTTTATGGGTAGGCGATTATTTTGCGGTTTAAAATAGCAACACCCTGCGAGTTGGACTGATTAGGCTATGGTAGATTTGGCAAGCGCGCCGATAGGCGTATTTGATTCTGGGTTGGGCGGATTGTCGGTATTGACCCATTTGCAGCGGCGCTTGCCATTTGAACGTTATATCTATCTTGCCGATACCCTGCACGTACCGTATGGCTCACGCAGTGAAGCAGAGATTCGTGAGCTTACCTTGCAGGCCGTGGCATGGCTACATTCGCAAGGCTGTAAACTTATTGTGATAGCTTGCAATAGTGCCTCTGCGCATGGATTACAGGCGGCAAGGCGGCAGTATCCTCAAGTGCCGATTGTCGGTTTAGTCCCTGCATTAAAACCTGCGGTGATGCAGTCGGCGACCAAGCAAGTCGCGGTGTTGGCAACCCCAGCGACCTTGCACGGGTATTTACTCAATGAAGTTATTGAACAAGTGGCTAAACCGCAGCAAGTGACTGTCCACAAATATAGCTTTAACAGCCTAGTGCCTTGGGTGGAATTGGGTATGCCAAGCCATCACCCAGCCGTGACTGATTTAGATCACTTGCTAAGTGAGTTACAGCATAAAAAGGTAGACCAATTGGTACTGGGTTGTACCCATTTTCCTTTTTTTAAAGCCTATTTAGCACAGCGTATCGACGAGCTGATGACCCACCAAGCTATGGGGCAAGTGGCATTGATTGATTCGGGGGATGCCATTGCCAAACGGGTGCATGATTTGCTTGAGCAAGCCAATCAGCTTGCCTCTCATAAAGAGCGACCACGGTTACAGTTTTATGCCACCGCCAACTTATCCACTACTGAGCAGGCGGCAACGCGTCTGTTGCAGCGGTTTTTGCCCGATTTAGGCATTGATTTTTTTACCTTGTGTGTGACTCAACATCGAGAAGTATATTGAGCTTGTTGGTTAGTCAGCATGGCTTTTTACCCTTTTAGCTTTTAACGATTTAGCTTCTAACGAGTCAGCTTTTAACCCTTTACTTTTTTAATTAATTGCGTTCATTAGAGCGTTATGGAGAAGATAGCATGTCTCAAAAGAAACGTTATCATATTCATATCTCTTTGGTGAGAAATGAAAATCTCTACCTAGAGAACGCGCTAGAGTACGCGTTATCGACGGATTATTTTTTGACTTGGGATTTGCTTGCCACCAATACCAATTTTGTTGAGTACAGCCGCCAACAAATCGACCAATGCGATTATATGATTTTTATTTTGGGCAATGATTACGGTCATTTAAGCCTATCTGGTGTCAGTTATCTGCACTTATCTTATATCTATGCGTCTTCAAAACGCGTCCCGATGATTGCGTTAGTCAATACCCAGCTGAACCAAAATGAGCTATTACGCCAACGGTTGGATTTGTTTAATTTGGTGATTAAAGAACAGGGGTTGCGGGTAATTCACTTCGGTCAGACCCATGATGGCGTGTCAGAATGCGTGCGTATGCTTGGGGAAATCAAAGAGAAATTTCCGCGATTAGGTTGGGTCAAAGACACCCGTTCATTGAGCACGCTACCGACAGGCGTTAGTGGCGATTTAAAGTCGATGTTTGTCTCGGATAGATTTCATATCCGTAATGGCGTGCAACCCGCCTTAACTGGTAGCAGTCTAGATGGCACTCAACAGTCCCCTGAAGCTGAAGCCAGACCGACCCAGGTTACGCCAAAAGAGCTCAATGAGGCGTTATTGGTCAACTATACCGCACACGCGTTTGAAGGCGGCAATTTGCAAGAAATCAGCGCAACTTACACCTTTAGCTGGGGTAATATTGTGCAAACGCTACAAGCATTACCGCAGCCCTTTACCAGTAATATGATGTTGACCCAAATTAATGATTCCCTCAAAGATGCTGCAATGGCAGAAGCGCTCAAAATCTCACCCAATATCCATGCGGTCTCGCGCTGTCAAATCAGTAGTATCGATTATCAATGGATAAAAAGCCAACTGGTGAAAAAAAGATGGTTGTGCTCGGTCAAAGAAGGGCGAAGTATCCGCGAGCTGTGGCAGATTAACATCATTGTACAAGCTTAATCCATCGTTTCTAACACGCCTTTTTTATGGTTTTATGCGCGTTTTACCCAAGTATTTTATATCAGCTTTGACCAAGCCATGATTTACTCATGTCATGACAATATTATACAGACCTGCTATCTAGCGTCACATTTGTTTGTGTTATGATAATCTCACAACACAAATAACGATAACATTGAGGATAAAAGAGGATAAAATTATGAGTACGCATGTCACCCCGCAAGCAGACGAGCTTGAAAACAAAATCAACCAACTTGAAGATACCATGCACGAAGCGCAGCAGTTTCGCACCCTTGAAGAGCAAGTCGAAGACATGAAACGCCGGGGCATCAACCCACGCGATAACTTCAAAAAATGGGATGAAGACGAAGAGGACAATTGGGGCAGCAATTCAAAAGGCGAAGTCAAACCGATCCAAATGGATGATGGTGAAGAGCCCACCCCACCACCTATTGTATAAGGTTGTACCATGCGCGGATATTAACAAAACCCTGTCACTATCAAAAAAACCCTTAATGCGGACATTAAGGGTTTTTTGTTGGGGGATGAAAAATTGATAAACACCTTAAATGACTAAGTCTCAAATACCTCAGGTTTAAATCATTTAAAGTTTAAATGACTAACACTGAAACACTAAGGTTTCAATGATTAGGGCATTGTCACCCCACCTTGCCCATTATCGATACGATAGTAACTCGTGCGACCATTGGCATCGCGTATCACTTTAGTCGGAGTGGCAGTAACCGTTGAATTCGGTACAGACTGGTATCGAACGGGCGTTTGGGTCGGGTATTGGGTTGGATACTGACCATTCACTGGCTGAGTCATTAGCATACGGTATAGCTTCATACCCGCACGACCATCAGGGTTGACACCTTGCTGACGCTGAAAATCTTGAATGGCATAGCGCGTTTTATCGCCAATCATGCCATCGACTTGACCAATATCATACCCACGATTAAGCAGTGCTTGCTGGATTTCACGGGCTTGACGGCGGCTAATACCGGCATCATCCGTTGGCCAAGGTGTGACAAAGCCGACATTGCTAGTGCGGTTTTGGCTAATCATATCGGACAAATGCGCAATCGCTAGCGCGTAGTTCTCTGACGCATTGTAACTATAAAACGCATCGAAGTTTTTACCCACTAAAAACGCAGGACCTTTAATACCTGCAGGTAATAGCAAACCTGCACTATCAAGGCTAGAGGGTAGCGGCTGACCATTGGCAAGGGTCAGACCTTGACTGCGCCAGTAGCTCATCGGTTTTTTGGCTTTGCGGTTGCTATCTGCCCAAAACCCTGCGGGCAGCTTGACCTCAAATCCCCAAGGCTCGCCCGTGCGATAACCTGCTTTATCCAAGAAATTGGCCGTTGACGCGAGCGCATCAGCTTGGCTGTTGACCAAATCTTTACGTCCATCACCATCAAAATCTTGCGCCAAGCGTAAGAAGGTACTTGGCATAAACTGGGTTTGCCCAAACGCCCCTGCCCATGAGCCAGTCATATCATCACGGCGGATGTCACCATTTTGCAAGATACGCAGCGCGTTGGCGTATTCCGTGCGAAAGTACGACTGACGACGGTCAAAGCAAGACAAGGTCGCTAACGACTGGATTAAATCTTTTTTACCCAGCTGCTTACCAAAGTTCGACTCTACCCCCCAGACGCCAAGTACATCCGTTCCTTTCACGCCATAGCGCTGCTCGATGCGGTTTAGCGTGCTTTGCAGTTGGTTTTTGGCATTGATACCGTCTTGCACACGTTCTTCATCGACCAGACCTGAGAGATAGTCCCACACTTCTTTTTGAAACTCAGGTTGATAGTTGAGTGAGACAATCACACTAGGGTCAGGCTCAGTTGGGCGATATTGCTCTAAAGTGCTGGCTACACCGCGAAAGGTGCTGCTGTTTTTGAGATTGGATAAACACTGTTGAAACTGGGCATTGCTAAGATTAGGCGGTGTCGGTGCGGCATTGGCTTGGCTAATCATCGCCACGCCTGCAAGCGCCATAAAAATCGGAAGTAAACGCATAACAAACCTTGAATAGTGACAGAGAAAAACATCAACAAACGGGGTGAATTTTGACTCATTCAAGGGTATAAAAAAAGCCCGCTTAGTGAAAGGAGTAAATGCATTTAATTACATTTTTTCACATTGGGTGATAAAGCGTTAATTTTTGCACTATTGATGTAAGTTTAACTGTCGAACTCAAAAAAATTGGGCATTAACGGTGTAAAGCCCAATTTTGAAAGCATTAACACAGTATCGATACGGTTCATTGTTCAATCATAAAACCGCTAAAATATTGTTTGAGCTTGGCAAGCTTGGGCGGAATCACAAAGTTGCAATAGCTTTGGGTCGGGTTGTTGGCGTAATAATCTTGGTGGTAGTCTTCTGCAGGGAAAAACTGCGTAGCAGGATGGACTTCGGTCACCACCTTGATGCCTTGCTCATCACGAAGCTCACCAATCACACGGTCAATGGTCGGTTTTTGCTGCGCTTCATCGGTGTAAAACACCACAGAGGCATATTGTCTGCCGACATCATTACCTTGACGGTCTTGTGTGGTCGGATCATGGGTGGCAAAGAAAATATCCAATACCGTCTCAAGCGGAATAATGGTTTCATCAAAATCGACTTTAATCACTTCGACATGACCGGTATCGCCGCCACAAACGGCTTTGTAGTTGGCGGTTACTTCATCACCGCCCATATAGCCTGATGTGACATCGGTCACACCTTTGACATGACTAAATACGGATTCGGTACACCAAAAACAGCCACCGCCTAAAATAATCGTTTGCATAATAGTACCTTTTTATGGTTATTTCATTGGTTTGATATAAGGGTTAAAATAAATTATTAAAAGTAAAACGGGTGAAAATGTTAGAATAGCAAAGTTTACCCGCCATTCAAGTTAGGCAATGTAAACCAAGTTTCCGCTATCTAAGAACCTGGCAGTTTAAGCGTTTGTTAAGCGTTCCTTAAGCATTTTATTGTTGAAGCGAGCATAAAACTGTCAGCGATACTAAGCCTTAGTAACGCTCAATCAGCCATAGTGAGTCAGCCGCATGAGTCAGCCCCAAGCCAAACCACCCCTCGATACCTTGTTTACCACGCCGCTAGATACCCATGCGCGGTTTAGCTTTGATGAGCAAGTGGTGGCTTGTTTTCCCGATATGATTCGCCGTAGTGTGCCTGGGTATGGACAGATGCTCGCCATGTTGCCGATTTTTGCCAAACGCCATTGCCAGTTTCGCCAAACCAATAGCGATGGCAATAAAGTCAGCCGCGTGTATGATTTGGGCTGTTCACTCGGGGCGGTGAGTTTTGCGCTCGCAGGCGAGTTTGCGCCGCAAGATCTGCAAATCAAAGCCATTGATATCTCAGAGCCGATGATTGCCAACGCGCAAAGTGTACTGATGCAGCATTATCCTGAGCATGATATCGAGCTGATTTGCGCTGATGTGTGTGAGGTGACGTTTGAGCGGTGCGATATGATTGTGCTCAATTTAACCTTGCAGTTTTTATCCCCTGACAAGCGCGAGCAGTTACTCAAACGCTGTTATGATGCGTTGGCTGAAGGCGGTATTTTGATTTTGACCGAAAAAACCCATTTGCTCGATGAAGCGGACGATGCGTGGCGCGTTGAGCGGTATTATGATTTTAAACGCGCCAATGGCTATAGTGAGATGGAAATCAGTGGTAAACGCAATGCACTGGAGAATGTGCTTATCACCGATACCCTCGATTTTCATCATCAGCGTTTAGCAACCGTGGGGTTTGACCGCCATTTGACGTGGTTTCAGTTTTTAAACTTCGCGTCGATTATTGCGTTTAAGTGATGATTGCCGTTAAACAATGAAGACCTGTCAATCCTAAAAGAGTCAATCATGAATGCTACCATCAAAACTGCCGAAACCGACGTCTATCTTACCTTGCTGCAATTGGCGGAAAAATACCCAGTTGCCAATGAATGGCTTGCCCGGTTGCCCAATTGGCTGGCTACCATCAAAGACAAATCACGCTACGCCCATGCGCCATTTTATCAATCGCTCATTGAGCGCTTGCCCGTGGTTGGCAACGCGCAAGTAGACTTAAATCAACCCTGTATCACCGCAGCATTTGATTGGCAAGAGAGTGAATACAAGCAAACCCATGCACTACTCAAACGTCTGATGCCGTGGCGCAAAGGCGGTTTTTTACTGGGTCGAGATGACCTGCAAATCCATATTGATACCGAATGGCGCAGTGACTGGAAATGGGATAGGGTATTGCCGCATATCAGCCCACTTCACGGCAAACGCGTGCTAGACGTGGGTGGCGGTTCGGGTTATCACGGCTGGCGTATGGCGGGCGCAGGGGCAAGCACGGTGATTGTGATTGACCCATCGTGTCTGTTTTATCACCAGTTTATGGCGATTCGGCATTTCGTCAGAGACGCTGACCGTAACGATTACGGACGCAACACAGTGCACTATGTGCCCGTACCGCTTGAAGCCTTGCCCAATCCTAGCCTGACTAGCGGGCAAGCAGGGCTGTTTCATACCGTGTTTAGTATGGGCGTGCTGTATCACCGCGCGTCACCGTTTGAGCATCTTGAGCAATTATACAATCAACTAGCAAAAGGCGGAGAATTGGTACTAGAAACCCTGGTGATTGAAGGGGATGCAACATCCGTGCTAGTGCCAAGTGAGCGCTATGCACAGATGAATAACGTGAATTTTATTCCATCGGTTGCGGCACTGTCGCTATGGCTGTACAAAGTAGGCTTTGTGGCGGTGCGCTGTGTCGATGTGGATGTGACATCGACGGATGAACAACGCAAAACCGACTGGATGGATTATCAATCTTTAAGCGATTTTCTTGACCCCAATGATAGCAGCAAAACCATCGAGGGCTATCAACGCCCGACCCGTGCGGTGATGATAGCCAAACGACCGTAACGGTAACATAAACAAGTAACATGGGTAATGCGGTTTGGGGTAATGGCGTTTTAGGCTAGTAAGGTTTAGAGCAGGGTAGTTTAAAGCGTCCTACTAAAATACCACTCCAAGACCATTTTGATGAGAAAGCCAAAAAAACCGCCGCCCAATGCCAAAAAAATCCAAAATGTGCCTTGTTTGCCTGCATTGTTTTTCTTGGAAATATCGTACATGATAAAAAATAAAAACGCGATAAAGATAGGCAGCAGCACATACATGCCAAGTTTGGTGATTAACTCACTAGAGACTAAAACAAACATGTTATTATCCTATGATTGTCATCAGACATTAAAAAATTTTAGCACATATTATACGCCAAAAAACCGCGTTTCCTTGTAATGGCATGTATCTTTTGACAGGATTATAATGAAAAAACCATCAAAAATTGGTATATTGAACGCCAAAATCAATCTCCCTCGATTGTGAGCGAGTGATAGCGTCAAATCGATGGTGATTCATTGATTTATCGTGCTTTTTTAGCTATCAATCCTGCAACAAAACCTGTGAGCCAACAAAGAGAATTTCCATGTCAGAACAACAACCCGTCATTTCGCAAGCCTTAGCATTAGTGGTGGAATCACTAAAACAACAGCAAATTTTGCCAATCGATTGGGTTGATAACAGTACCATCAGCCGCACCAAAGACCAAGCGCACGGCGATTTTGCTAGTAACCTTGCCATGATAGCTGCCAAGACTGCCAAGAAAAACCCGCGTGAACTGGCGCAAACCATCGTGGCGATGTTGCCTGCCTCGGACATGATTAGCAAAGTTGAGATTGCAGGACCGGGGTTTATTAACTTTTTCTTAGATGATAACGCGCGTTTTGCTATCTTAGACACCATTATGGAGCAAAAAGGCGACTTTGGTACATCCGAAGAATTTGCCGGTCAAAAAATCCAAGTTGAGTTTGTCTCTGCCAACCCAACCTCAAGCCTACACGTGGGTCACGGTCGAGGCGCTGCGTTTGGCATGAGCGTGGCCAATTTACTAGAGGCGGTTGGCTACCAAGTCGGGCGGGAATATTATGTCAATGATGCGGGTCGTCAGATGGATATTTTGGCAACCAGTACCTATTTGCGCTACCTTGAGCTGTGCGGTGAGCCAATTGTATTTCCCACCAATGCGTACCAAGGCGATTATGTCAAAGATATTGCCAAACCCATCAAAAAACAGCATGGCGATAGCCTAAAAACCGCCTGGGAACATATGCTACTCAATGTACCTGCCGATGCCCAGTACCAAATCGATGCCAACGGCGAAAAAGTATGTGTGTCAGGTGATAAAGAAGCCCATATTGACGGGCTGATTGCCAATGCCAAAGCCAATTTGGGCGATAACTATCAGATTTTTCATGAAGCTGCACTTAGTACCATCTTGGCAGATATCCAAGATGATTTGGCGGATTTTAATGTCCATTTTGACCAATGGTTTAGCGAAAAATCAATCCAAGATGCCATTGTGCCTGCTTTGGAATTATTAGAGCAGCGGGGGTTTTTATACCAAAAAGACGGCAACTTGTGGTTTAAATCCACCGAATTTGGCGATGAAAAAGACCGTGTCGTCCGCCGTGCCAATGGTCAATTTACTTATTTTGCCTCGGATATCGCCTACCACAAAGACAAGCTTGACCGCGGCTATGACAAAATTATTGATGTATGGGGCTCAGACCACCACGGCTACATCAAACGCGTGAAAGCGGCATTGACGGCGATGGGCTACGATGCCCAGCGTATGGATGTGATTTTGGTGCAGTTTGTCACCCTATGGCGTGGTACAGAGCAAATCCAGATGTCATCACGCTCAGGTCAGTTTGTGACCTTACGTGAGCTGCGTCAAGAAGTCGGCAATGATGCCGCGCGCTTTTATTATGTCGCGCGTAAACCAGAACAGCACATTGACTTTGACTTAGAACTTGCCAAATCCCATACCAAAGATAATGCGGTATATTATATTCAATATGCGCATGCGCGTATTTGCCGTGTGCTTGAGCGTACTGAAGAGCGCGGTATCAAGGTCGATGACAAAGCCGGCAAAGCCCACCAGCATCTGTTGACCCAATCTGTCGAAACGGATTTATTGAGCTTGCTGGCTTCTTACCCTGAAGTGCTACGCCGTGCTGCGGTCAACTATGAGCCGCATTTATTGACCAATTACCTCAAAGATTTGGCAAGTTTGTTCCACGGTTGGTACAACGATAACCGTATCTTACCCAAAGATGGCGAAACCCCAACCCAAGATGAGCTTGACTTGATGCAGGCGCGTCTGCGGTTATCAAAGTCAGTACGCCAAGTGATTCAAAATGGCTTAATTTTGCTCGGATTAACGGCACCAACCAGTATGTGATATGATTAAGATACGCTAAAAACGCTGTAATATTACCGTATCCCATGTCGTAGGAGATGAAGATGGCAAGACCCAAAGGAGCGACCCCGCGTAAAGCGCCAAGCACGATGTCGTTTTTTGCTGCCATGTTGGTGGGCATGATATTGACCGTGGGGATTGGTCTGTTTGTTTATTTGTGGAATCCATTTAACCAAGGCAAAACCACAAGCGACGAAGCGCCGATGGTGCAGCCAAAGGTGCAAGACAAACCCAAAACCAATAACTACGAGTTCTATGACTTACTCAAAGAACAGCAGGTCAGTGCAGTCCCCGATGAGGCTGCTGCTAGTCAGCCAGTCTCGGCGCAGCCTGATGTGGTGTTGACCCAGGCTGACAGCACCAGTGCGACCAAATCAGCGAATGTCAGCGTGGTCGATAATCCGTTGTTGTCTGATGATAACGGAACCAAGCCACGCGCTTCAGCCAACAATAGCACGATAGACACCAGCACCGCTTCCGATGACACAAGCAGTGCCGATGCCATTGTGATTGGCAACGAGGAGCCTACGCGGACTTATATCTTGCAAATCAATAGCTTTGACAATGCCGATGATGCGGATAAACGCCGTGCTGAAGTGCTAATGGCGGGGGTGGATGCCCAAATCGTCAAAAAACGCTTAAGCAATGACCAAACCGTCTATCAAGTCATCTCTCGCGCCATGAGTAGCCCAGAGATGGCGGCACAAGCCCAGCGCCAACTACAAAATAGCCGCATTGATTCACTGATTGTCGAGCAGCGTCGCTAGGCTGATTTGCAGGCAAAAAAAACCGTGTTATCGCAACACGGTTTTTTATTGTTGGGTAGAATTAAGCTTTTTTACGACTAAATTTGCGTTGCTTTTTGTTTTGCAGTTCAGTCAAGGTGCGTTTGATTTCCTCATCAGTCAGTTGTGAGATTTGCTGTAAGATATGCATCACGTCCATATTAAGGATAAACCGCGCGCTTTTTGCCATGGTATGAATGCGAGCATCAAACTCAATCACCCCGCTGGCCGACACCGTAATATAACCAAGACGCTCTAGCGCATCCATAAAGCTAGTAAACAAGGCACGGTCAAAAAAATCTGGCATATCATCTTCATATAGCACGGATAGACGCTGACCGAGCAGATGACCCAAATCAATCACTTGATCTTTGGTGAGTTTGCCTGAGCCTTGCTGACTCAGCAGCGCAAGCACCATAAAGTAACGCTCTAGACTTTGCTCAACTGAGTTGGCAAGTACTGTCAACTGCTGATAGCTACGGGTATTCGGCTCTGGCGTGGTCAGGATGCGATGACCATCCGCATTCACCCCTTTGTCCACGATGATGTTTTCTTCGACCAACGTATCGATATGCTCACGCAAAGTGTCATTTAAGGTGCGCAGTGGGTATTTCAAAAACAACTCTGCTTGCAAGAAGGGATACATGATACCCACCACCCGCTCAATAGTGTTTAAGCTCATGGTGCCATTACGCTGTATCAATGAGGCACATAGTGACGCGATGATATAAATATGCAAAATATTGTTGCGAAAATAGCTCAGTAGCGGCGCTTGACCGTCCGCAATACGAATCAAGTCACCGAGCACATGTGGGGTGCGCTCGATGAGTTTGAGCTTGACACCATAGTTAATAATGGCTTCTGGGCTTTGCTGGGTGATTGATACATCATCATCATACGGGATTTTTTCTGCGATACGTTGATACAGCGCCAACTGTTCACGACAGCTTTGCTCATCGAGTGCGCCATGCGGTGTATCGAGCAGTACCAAAGATAGCAAAGTCACTGGATTAAGCACCGCAGAGCGGTTGATACGCTGCATGATTTTGATGCCCAAATTGTCAATCATGTGGGTGACATTGGCGGGCATATCACTATCGGTACGGTCTTTGGGTAGGGTATTTGGGGCAACGTCAAATTTTTTCATAAAATCAGCCAGATAAAGCGGCTGACCAAAACTGACGTGCACATGACCGAAGATACGCTCGATTTTTCGGCTGGCTTTTAATAGACCTAGTAGCGACTCAGATTCTTTGGGTTTACCTTTAAGCTCACCCACATAAGTGCCGCCTTCCATAATGCGTTCATAACCGATGTAGGTCGGGATAAAGACAATCGGTTTGCCCGCTTGGCGTAGATGGCTTTGTACCGTCATCGCTAGCATTCCTTTTTTGGGCGGTAACAAGCGACCTGAGCGCGAGCGTCCGCCTTCGATGAAGTACTCAATCGGCGTGTTGCGCATCAACATACTATGCACGTATTCACGAAACACCGCAGAGTACAGCGGATTGCCTTTAAAACTGCGACGCATAAAGAAAGCACCGCCATTGCGTAGTATTTGACCTAGCACGGGGATGTTTAGATTCTCGCCTGCGGCAACGTAGGGCACACGCAACCCACGTTTATAAATCACGTATGACAGCAGCAGATAGTCCATGTGACTGCGGTGGCAAGGCACATAGATGATTTCATGGTCGGATGCCAGTTGGCGTACCCGCTCAAAGTGCGCCACTTCAACCCCGTCATACAACTGTGTCCATAGCCAGGTCAAAAAGCGGTCAAAAAAGCGCACGGTTGCGTACGAGTAATCACTGGCAATCTCGTTCAAATAGCCACGCGCCAGTTTTCGGCTTTTGGCGAGTTCACGCGAGTTTTCTTTGCTATCGACATTCACGGCATGCTGAATGGCAGGGGTATACAGAATTTTATCGACCACATTGCGACGGTCTGATAAGTCAGGACCCAAGATGGCTTCTTGTTGTTTATCCAGATAACCTTCTAAACGCTGCTGTACCCGTGCAGTAATGGTGTGTAAATGCTGGCGGTCTTCACTAGCATCATCAGTGGATGCTAGGCTACCTGATTGCAGCGCAGGGTTTTTGCTAATCTCATCTTCGATGATGCCACGCAGGTCTTTGGGTGAGTGAAACTGCACATAGGTATCTCGCCCTTTGACCCCGATATTAAATAGCTGTTTACTGATGGTGGGTACTTGCCATTCATCAGCGGTGAGGAGGTTAAGCAGCGAATCTTCTTTTTCTGGTGCGCGTCCCCACAAGATAGTGACAGGGATAAAATCAATGTGTAGTGTTGGGTATTGCTCGACGGCTTCAATCAAGCGTAATAGGCGAGGTGAAAATACGGCGCTGTCATGAGACAGTTTTTCTGTTTTATGGTGATGCAAAAAAATCATTGCGGTATTTTCATCAATACCATGCGCCCGATCGATGACATTGGCTAGGGCAGGGGGTAGGTCATATTGTTTGGTTTCTAGGTCAATTAAAATACTATTGCTACGAGAATACTCTTTGAGCACATAAAAGGTGAGTCGCTGGCTTGAGGTATCGCTATCGCTTGCTGGCGGTAGCTTATCATCGCTAACCTGGTTCCTGGCTTCGCTAATATTGGGGATGTCGCCGATAAGTTTGGATTTGACGGCGAGCCCCAATAATTTGCCAGAGACTTGTCGGTATAGATTTTTTAACAGCGGGGTCGCAGCAGGATGGGTACCTTTGTTGTTTGCTTCGGTAGTGCCTGAATTTTTCCCTACGTGATTCATAGTATGCCTAGTGATTGCGTGATTTTTTCGTAAGTTTTTTAAAGATAAATACAAGGTTTAAAAATTGTCTTATCATGCCATAGATTGATGAATTTCTAAACCTTATCACTCAAAAATTCTTGTATAATGAGTGACTTTAATCCATTTTATCTACCCAAAATAACGTTAATGATAAGAGCGTCTATGGCAAGCCAGCAAGATATAAACCATACCCATACGATTGATATCACTCACCAACCACAGGTGCCCGTAACGCATCAGCAGCTTGAGCAGCAAGCGATTTGGCAGCAATTGGTCACGCAGTTATTGGAAACCTTAACCCTCGTACCGTATCAAGACAGTGTATTTATTGGGCAAAGCCACGACTATGTCGGTGCGCGTATTTTTGGTGGGCAAGTACTGGGACAAGCATTGATGGCAGCCAGCCATACCGTAGAGCATGCAAAACCTTGCCACTCATTTCATGGCTATTTTTTGCGCGGTGGCGATATCAATAAGCCTGTATATTACCAAGTCGAGAAATTACGTGATGGTCGTAGCCTTGCTTCACGTCAAGTGACAGCACGCCAATATGATGACGATAACCAACCGAGCATAATTTTTACCATGATGGCGTCTTTTTCACCGTTTGAAGAAGGGCTTGAGTATCAACAAGCGATGCCAACGTATCCTGCGCCAGATGTGTTGCTGACCGAGCAGCAGCTCAAAGACCAAGTGGTAGGCAAAATCCCTGATGCCCTAAAAGCGCGCTTTATGCGCCAGCGTCATATCGAAATCAAGCCAGTACAGCCGCGTGACCCGATTCATCCAAAAATCATGGAACCTAGCCAAGCCAACTGGCTACGTATTCCGCAGCTCGGTAAACAGTCGATTCAAGTGCAACAAGCACTGCTCGCATTTTCTTCTGATTTTTATTTGATTGGTACAGGGCTGATGCCACACGGGATTAGCTTTATGACTAAAGGGTTGCAAGCGGCAAGTATCGACCATAGTATGCATTTTCACCGCCCATTTGATATGAATGATTGGTTACTCTATAACATGTGGTGTGATACCACGTCACAGTCAAAAAGCCTAAACCACGGTCAATTTTGGCAAAATGGCAAATTGGTCTCTACAACCCAGCAGCAAGGGTTAATGCGACTGCGCTAGTGATTCAATAATTTTTACCTTGTATTAAACAGTAGCCGTATGAGAGAGAAAAATATGTCCAATCCCCCAATGAGTGATGCCGTCCGCCAAAACATCGCCCAACAAGACAATCATCCATTAAAAGGCTTTGCGGTTATCTATGAGCAAAAAGTGGAATGGGGCGATATGGATGCGTTCAATCACGTCAATAACGTGGTGTATTACAACTATGCCCAGCGCGCGCGTATCCACTACCTTGAACAAGTCGATATGTTTAACTTACAAACCCATACCGTGATTGCTTCGTCATCTTGCCAGTATTTGAATTCGGTCACTTTCCCCGATGTGCTTTGGATTGGCATTCGTGCCAAAAAAATAGGCAATACCAGTCTGACCCATGACTATGTTTACTTTAGCACGGCTCAGCAAAAAGTCGTCGCTACCGTGTCGTCCGTCATTGTGTTTTTTGACCAAAATGGCAAAAACAAACAACCGATTTCTGAGGGTCAACGCCAACAACTTACCGAGTTAGAAAGTCATACGGTTTAACTGTTGCTAAAATTTAATTGTTCATAACATTTAACTGTTACTAAAATTGTTAAAAAAGCCACAAGCTGCAATGCTCGTGGCTTTTTTTGTCTGATGAATTGCTATTTGTGGTCTGGGTTAGCAACGGTTTCGACCAAGTTTAGGTTAAACCCTGATAACGCGTTGAATTTAAGCGGTGATGACAGCAAACGCATATCACGCACGCCCAGATAACGTAAAATCTGTGAACCAACCCCAATGCTGCGGTAGGGTTGGTGTTTAAGCGGTGAGTTGGGTTTGTCAGCGACAAAGTTATCGAGCGCTTCGCCCATATCAATTGCTTGCTGATGCCCAATCCAGACAAACACGCCACGCTCGGATTGGCTAATTTCTTTGAGTGAGGCATGGATATCCCAATTACTCTTACCGCTGTTGGGTAGCTGCACGGTGAATAAATCGCGCAATGGCTGGAAACTATGCACCCGCACAGTGCTCACGCCTTCTTGAGGGTTGCCCTTGACCAGTGCCAAATGGGTATCCTCTGAATTTTTTTCTTTAAAACGATAGGCCGTAAACTCACCAAACTCAGTTTGCATCGGATAGGTCGCAACCATTTCGACCGTTTGCTCATTGGCAATACGGTAATTAATCAAATCAGCGATGGTGCCGATTTTTAAGCCATGCTCTTTGGCAAAAATCTCTAGGTCATCACGGCGCGCCATTTCGCCATCTTCTTTGATAATTTCACAAATCACTGCCGCAGGTTCAAGTCCTGCCAAGCGTGTTAGGTCACAGCCGGCTTCAGTATGACCGGCACGGTGTAGCACACCGCCATTTTGTGCCACAATTGGGAATACATGCCCCGGTTGTACGATGTCTTCTGGCTTGGCAGTCGAAGATACCGCTGTTTGGATGGTTCTGGCGCGATCCGCTGCTGAGATACCTGTGGTGACCCCTTCTGCCGCTTCGATTGATACCGTGAAGTTGGTGCTAAATTTAGCGCCATTTTTATCCGACATAAGCGGTAAATTGAGCTGTTCACTGCGGTCAGCGGTGATGGTCAAACACACCAAGCCACGCGCGTGGGTAATCATAAAGTTAATATCTTCTGGGCGTACATGGGTGGCTGCCATCACCAAGTCGCCTTCGTTTTCACGGTCTTCATCATCCATCAAAACGACCATTTTGCCTGCACGGATGTCATCGATAATTTCTGCCGTTGTATTAAATGCCATAAAAGTGCCTTTGTTAGCTATTTATTGGAATAACATTGATTAAAAAACTAAAAAACTGATTAACAAATAGGGACAGAAAATAAGCGCTATCAGCTAGGTTTGTTCAAACTATTGTCCAAATTAACCTTAACAATCACCTCATCAAGCTGGGTGAAGCTAGTATGCGCGCCCATTTCTTATTTGCGCGCTATTATAGCATTAACTCAGTGAGTCTAAGCAGCGAAATATTGATAGCCATACGCGCTGGTAGCGCACGCAGATAAAACATGCGGATAAATTAGTTAAAAAAACTAACAAAAATTGGTGATTTTGTATAATTTTTGAGCAAAAATTAAAAAAAACTGGTATATTATTACTTAATGATTAATAAAAATTACATTCTTAATACGTTTGAAGAAAACGCTATTAAAAAGTCATAGACGTCTAACCGATTTACTTGTCTAAGGATCCTGTGATGTCAGTCTTTTATCTTATCTACACGAGCAAAATTACCTTACAAGCAAGTTTGCATACGATGACGTTGCCTGATATCTATCGTCAGTCAGTCGCGCGCAACACCCAGGCAAATGTCAATAGCGTACTATTTCTCAAGCAAGGCAACTTTCTACAATATATGGAAGGTAGTGAGCACACTATCACCCAGCTATTTGACAAAATCAAAGCCGATAAAAGACACAGAAATATTCGCGTTATCGAGCAGGGTCAGGCGCCCAATGCGCTATTTGGACACTGGAAAATGCACTGCATCAATTTAGATAGCGTCAATGATATGGATGATGTCGATGATATCAGCCCCCTGCTAGATTATTTTGAAACTGCGCAATTTGATAGTGCCAGTGTCCCAAGGTTACTTGCGGATGTAGAAAACTATTATCGTTCGGGCAAATGGCAAAGGCATCAACATACCAACTTTGATAAGGGCAGTTATAGCCATGCCAAGCTGCGCCGATTGGGCTTTAAGCATCGCTATTTTTTGTGGATGCAGCTTGGTTTTTTGTTGCTGTTCTTATTGCTGATGGTGTACTGGGTATTACAAAATAGGGTTCATTTGGCTGCGCTAAATCATCCGTTGTCTGCTTTGACGGGTTTTTTAGCCGCCGCTGTTCAATGATTGTCCTTTAACCACTGTATAAAGGCATAGGTTTGCTGTTCTTTGGCATTATCAGCAAAGTCAAACAACCGCGTGCCCAGTAAATTATCAGGCAGATACTGCTGTGGGTGGTAATGGTTGGGGTAGTCATGCGGATAGACATAATTGGCACCATAACCTTCGGCGCGCATCAGCTTGGTGACGCCATTACGCAAATGTAGCGGTACAGGCGATTGGTCATTTTCTGCCAGTCGCATCGCTTTATTGATCGCCTGATAACTAGAATTGGACTTCGGCGATGTCGCCAAATACACCACCGCTTGCCCCAAAATAATTCGCGCTTCAGGCATACCGATGCTCTGCACACTTCGCAGGGCGGTATCGGCAAGTAGTAACGCATTGGGATTGGCAAGTCCGATATCTTCACTTGCCAAAATCACCAACCGCCGCGCAATAAAGGCAGGGTCTTCGCCCGCTGTCAGCATCCGCGCCATCCAATACAGTGCCGCATCAGGGTCACTGCCGCGGACTGACTTAATCATCGCTGACACTAGGTCATAATGGCCATCACCCGATTTGTCGTAGCGTACCAGGCTTGCACCTGCGACCGCGATGACATTGTCATCAGTCACTACAATCGGTGATTGGCTGCCTTGCTTAAAATTGGGGCTTGATTGAATGGCGAGTTCAAGTAAATTTAACGCCTTACGCGCATCGCCTTGCGATAGCGCAAAAATCGCTTGGCTTGATTGTATTTCAATCTTAAATTGTTTAAAAACTGCATCATCGTCAATGGCACGTTGTAGTACTTGGCTGATTTCATCTTCGCTCAAGGGGTTGAGCCGATATACTTGGCAACGGGACAATAGCGCATTGTTGACACTAAACGAGGGGTTTTCGGTGGTCGCACCAATTAAAGTAATATCCCCAGACTCAACCGCGCCGAGGAGTGCGTCTTGCTGGGCTTTGTTAAACCGATGAATCTCATCGACAAATACCACCGGTGGCTCGCCAAACAAGCCGTCATCTTTTGCCAGTACTTCACGCAACTCTTTGACCCCTGCATTGATAGCAGAGAGCGGGCGAAAAGGACGACCCACTGCATCGGCTAATAGCATGGCTAAGGTGGTTTTGCCAATGCCTGCTTCCCCATGCAAAATAATCGATGGCAAGTAACCTTGCTCAACAATACGGCGAATCGGTGCGTTGGCACCGAGCAAATGGGTTTGTCCGATTACCTCGTCAAGCGACTTTGGGCGGACACGTTGGGCAAGGGGAATTTGAGCGAGTTGATTCATCATTAAGGTATAAGTTTAACTGGATTACTTAGTCGAAGGTTTTCAGCGATTTCACTATTTTTTAAATTGGAATTGTAGCTAAGTGCGGTACTTATTTAGTAAAACTAACTTAGTGAAAGTAGCTTGGTAAAAGTAGTTTGGCACAAGTAGCTTTGCAAATTAACTTGGTAAAAGTAACTGCATCAAAAACAACGAGGGTTTTTTAAGAATTTTAGCATGCTTAAATGACAGCGGTAAGCTAACTTGTTTGATTTGTGTGACTACTTGGATTGAGAAATATTTTTACTTTGTTAAATAAAAATAAACAGTAATGATGTGAGGCTTAATGAGCCATATTTTTAAAAAAACTACAATATTGTTAATATGACAAGTTTAGATTGACGGGTCAGTTTTTTCTTTTTACAATCTCATACTTTAGTTAATATTCAAACTGACAGTTAGTGCTCACTTTGGTATTTCATTATTATTTAATTAGGCATTATTTAATAAGACAGTTTTTTAACAAGACAGTTTTTTATAAGACAGTTTTTTGGTAATACGGGCATCATAACGGCGACCGCATCAATTACTAGGGTAATTGACGGCTTGCGTGGTTGTTATGTTGCGGCAAAGCCATAGGCAAGTTATTAGCGAGTCGTATGAAATTACATCAATCCATCAAGCCATCGACTTACCCAGTAAGCCATCATCTGCAGCCACTATCACGCGTGCTTACCCTATCTGCGTTTACGATGGCAATGGTGTCGTTGAATTTGTCCTTATCTTTGGATGCGACTGCTGCGACCACGGTCACCAAACCCAGCACTACCAAAACGACCCCGACAAAAACTACAACAAAAACCACAACCACGACAAAAACCACCAAAACGACCAGTAGTTCCACTAAAAATGCTAACAAGCCGCCTGTTAAAACATCAGCTAAAACATCGGCTAAAAATTCTGTTAAAACATCGGCTAAAACCACGCCAGTAGCGCCAACCATAGAGCCCACTAGCAGATTGCAGCCCAGTACCAGTGGCGACACCGCAGAGTTTACGCCGGTAATCAATACCCCGCCCAATCCTGAGCCTGTGCTCAATGCTAGCCCTGCCACGGACGCACCATCAGCCGACACGCCATCGAAAAAAACCGCGACCCGCGCCAATGACGTTAAAGGTGGTAAAGCAGCTGGGCTCAGCTACGATCCTACTATCAATAATGGCGTGCCTTATCCGCCAAGTTATGGCCTAGATGTGCCCAGTAATTTGACACTGGCACAAGCGCAGCAGTACCTAGTCAAAGTATCACCCAAAGTCGCGGCAGACAATGCAGCAATCGTGAGTAATGAGCTGCGAGCTCAGTCAACCAAAGGCTTGAACAAACCGATTGTGTATCTGGGTGCCAGTGCCACGCATGTACATGTGGATGACAATATAGATACCACGGGCATTAAAAACAACCTAGCCAATCCCATTGACAATGCAGTCAATAACAATAGTGGCAATTTGCCCATCACCTTGCCACTGCCTACCACGCCTGCAGATATCGGTGGCTTAATCACCGACCCGATTCCCAATAGCATCCCTGTCAATATCGGCAAGAACAACACATCAGCCAATATTACGGTGCTATGGTCTGCTTATAACGGACACAAAACCGAAGCAGTGACCAGTTTGCTCAATGGTATGACCGATGAAAGCCGTGCCGATGCTGATTTGTCACTGGATGAACAATACACCACGCTTACCAAACGCTATTTTCAAACCCAGCTTGCCATCATGGCAGCTTATCTACGCGCCGATGCACTCAATGCGATTCGTGCCACCGACCATGCCGCACAGCGCGCACTCGATGTGGGGCTGATTTCAAAAGTCGAGCGTTTGGAAGCCAAAAAAGCCTTAGCCGATGCTGAATACGAAAATAGCAAAGCGCTGAACGATGCTGAGCTTGCCATGACCGCGCTACAGCGGTTACTGCGCACGCCGTATTTTATCAAACCAACATCGCCTTTATTTGTATCCACCAAGCCGTTGCCGCCACTGAGTTATTTTCAGCAGCAGGCTAAAATGCATCACCCAGGTTTTGATAAGGTTGCCGCCAAATACAACCAAGCCAAAGCGCTACATGAATTTAGTGAATCCGCCTACAAACCCAATGTCACCGTCTTTGGTCGCTCGGAAATCGACGCTGACCCAAATTGGATTGCTGGGGTGTCTGCCAACTGGAAATTGTGGGGTGGGGTAGATCGCCGCATTAGTACCCAATCTAGCCTTGCCAAGCTGCACCAAGCCGAATTTAGCCAAGTCGATGTCAATGATAATATTATGTTGTTGGTAGAAAAAAATTGGCAAACAGTCAACAATGCACGCGATAATTTTATTGCCTTAAATACCAATATTGAACTTGCCAGTGAGATGCTACGCTTTCGTCAGCTCGGCTTTAAAGAAGGCGTCAACACGGCCGTAGAAGTGATGCAAGCCGAAGCCAATTTGGAAAAAGCCAAAACCGAGCAGGCCAAAGCGGCAAATGATTATGTACAGGCAATGGCAGACTTGATGCAAAGCTGCGGTACGCCGCTAGAGTTTAACCGTTATATGCAGGCAGCGGACGTCAAGCTACCCGCGATTTATTTTGAACATCGTAAAAACTAATCAATTATTTTAACCCGTGTCTTTATTTCACCAGTAGGCTTACCGTATGGCTGATCCACAAAACCCAACACCAGACAATGCGATGGACAACGCTAAAGACAACGCTAAAGACAACACTTTGGACAGCGCTGCGGATAATGCGAATGCAGCGATGAACGCTCAAGCTGCCCAAGCTGCTGATGAGCCGCACGCAGAGGACAGCCTGGCAGCCGCTACGACGGATAGCCGTTACATGCCGCCTACCAAAAAACCCAGTAAAATCCGCACCATCATTATAGCTTTGATTATCCTTGGGCTGATTGGACTGGTCGCGTGGGGACTAATCAAAGACAAGCGCGAAACGCGCAGCGCGCCTGTGACCATCCAAGGGCATATGGAAGTAGAGCAAACGCCTGTCGCTGCCAAAGTTGCCGGTCGTATTGCCAATATTTATGTCAAAGAAGGCGATGAAATTAGCGTCGGCACACGCCTGATTGATATGGATAGCCCGGAAATCAATGCCAAGGTCGAACAAGCACAAGCAGGCAAAGAGTTAGCCCAAAGTCAACTGGACAAAGCCAACAATGGCGCAAGACCGCAAGAGATTGAAATGGCAAAATACCAGTACGATGTTGCCCAATCCGCGGCTGACCTTGCCAAAGTCACCTACGAACGTATCAACCGACTCGCAGCAGAAGGCTTGATGTCACGGCAAAAACGTGACGAAGCCTATACCAACTATGTCGCCAGTGTCGATAAAGCCAAAATCGCCAAAGCGCAATATGAGTTAGCCAAAACAGGCGCGCGCAGTGAAGATAAAACCGCCGCCCAAGCGCAAGTCAGCCAAGTAGAAGCCAAGCTTAAAGAAGCAATGGTGGCCAAAGAAGAAGCCAATCTTAAAAGCCCGATTGCCGGTATCGTGGACAACGTGATTGTCAAACCAGGTCAAGTGGTGGGACAGGGCGTACCACTGATGACCATTGTCGATCCCAAAGACCAATGGGTGGTGCTTAACGTTACCGAAAATAACCTAAACCATTTTGCAGTCGGTAGTGAATTTAGCGGTACGGTTCCTGCGTTATCGGTCAACAATCAGCCTTACCGCCAAGTGTTTAAAGTGTACGCAAGTTCCGTGCTATCAGATTTTGCCACGTGGCGCCCGACCAACAGCAAAGACGGCTTTGATATGCGTACCTTTGAGATTCGCGCGCGCCCGAGCCAGTCAGATACACGCCTAAGACAGGGCATGACCGTATTGGTTGATATACCGGCAAGCCGTCAGCCAACCCAAACACAATGAAGTCAACCATGATATCAAAACTGACATCAAAACTGACATCAAAACTGGCATCAAACAAGGGCTCTAAAGCGTCACCGACATCGTCCGCTGTGTCAAATGCCAGTGACAGTGACAGTGTTGGTGCTAGTGACCATGAGCGTCATGCGCAGTTTGATAACCGCTCAGGCTTTGTGCAATTCTTTGCGGCGTTTTGGTACAGTGCGCGCCGTGAATGGGATTTTTTGGTGCAAAATCGCTGGGATTTTTCCTTGATGTTTTGGATGCCCATCGTATTGATATTTTTGGTTTGGTGGATTTTTAGCAAAGGCATGGCAGTCGGGATTCCGATTGCGGTCATAGACAATGACCACTCCGCGCAATCCGCGACGATTATCCGCTATATTGATGCGACGCCTGAGGTTGCGGTGGTCAAAAGCCTTCATAGTGCCGCTGCCGCTCAGCAAGCTATCGAGACTACCGATGTCATGGCGGTGGTTGAAATTCCAGAGAATTTTTCAACCAATCTACTGGCGGGCAAAACCTCGCGCTTGCTACTCAATGTCAATGCCCAGTATGGCACGCATTCAGGCATGATACAAAAAGCGGTACAGACAGCAGTCACTACCTTTTCGGCAGGGGCAGAGATGCAGCGGCGAGTTGCCATTGGCGAAGATGTCACCCTGACCAAAACCAGTTATGCACCGATACAATCGCAAAGTGTGGCACTGTTTAATACTGCCAATAATTATCAGCAATTTCTGGCAGTCACTGTGGTACCAGCCTTGCTACATATTTTGTCAATGGTGATTGGGGCTTCAACTGTCGGGCGAGAGCTGGTCGACAAGACGTTAGGTGAATGGTATCAGTCGCTAACACCCCCCAAATTTGCCAGTAACCGCCTCTCTAACCCCAGCAATCCTGTCACACTGGGGCACGAAAAACCTAAGCTATCGCTGATTATCGCAGGGCTCAATGGCAAATTAATTTGGGCGATGTTTGCCTATACGCTTTGGGCAGCGGTGGCATTGACCTTGGTGATGCAAATCTTCCCCATTCGTTTGGCATCCGTAGCGATTACTTATCTGATATTTTTAATGTTTATGATGGTGTCGTTCTGGCTTGGGGTGATTGTCACGGTAGGTACGTTTTCGTATCGTCAAGGCTTGTCATTTACCGGATTTATCTCCGCGCCGTCATTTGCTTTTTCAGGGGTGACATTTCCATTTTTGGCGATGAGTCCTGCCGCGCAGCGTTGGGCAAATGCCCTGCCATTAACCCATTATCTCAACTTGCAAACCACCCAATTACAAATGGGCGCACCGCCATCCTTTGCCTATAGCAGCTTTATCGGATTTTTTATTGCCGTCATGATTACCTTGTTGTTAGCCGCGTTGTTGACCAAAAAGGCCTTATTGAAGCCTGAAAAATGGGGGCAACGCTGATGCCCACCCAGACAACGCCCGGCAAAGTCGACGTAAGCAAAACTGCCAACATTTGGGAGCGCGGTTTTTTGTTGCAAGTTTTGCATGTATGGCGCAGCGTGTTTCAAGATAAAGGGGTGCTCACTATGCTACTGATTGCCCCGATTATTTATGGCTTTTTTTATCCTTGGCCGTATTCAAAAGAAGTGGTGCGTCATGTCCCTGTGGCAGTGGTGGATTATGACCATTCAAGTCTATCGCAGACCATTATCAGCTACGCCCAAGCCAATCCACGCATCCAAAGCACCATTGTAAACGATGAAAACAGTGCCAAGCAGCTGATGTGGCAAGGCAAAATTGCAGGCTACATGGTGATACCCTCAGGGCTATATCAAAAAGTGACCACAGGACAACCTGCCAAGGTGAGTATCTTGGCCAACGGTAACTATTTTTTGCTCAATAAACAAGTACAAACGGGGTTTTTAGAAGTCATCGGCACCGTGTCCGCCGGGGCGAAAGTACAAAAAAATGTTGCCATCGGGCAAGACATCACGGTTGCCAAAAACAATATTTCCCCTGTGGCGCTGACGATTAATCCGTTATACAACCGTACCGAAGGCTATGGTAGCTACATTGTCCCTGCGGTTGCGATATTGATTCTGCAGCAGATGTTTTTGATGGGCACGGCAATGCTAGTGGGTACTTGGGCAGAGCAAGACATGCACCGCGCTTCGATGAAAACGTGGCTGGCGCGAATATTGGGCTTAGCGTGTTTTGGTTTTGTGCTCGGCTGTTTTTATTATGGCTGGGTGTTTTCCAACAATGATTATATCCGTAACCAAAATCTGACGGGTTCACTGGTACTGCTTGCCCTGTTTTTCCCTGCGGTAACAGCATTGGGCTGTCTACTTGGGGTGTGGTTTGGGGCGCGAGAACGGGCGATGCAAATCTTGGTCGCAAGTTCAATGCCGATGCTGTTTGTCTCAGGGATTTCATGGCCGTATCAAATGCTGCCTGAGCCTCTGCAGTATTTGCGCTGGGTATTGCCTAGCACCTCGGGAATGAATGCCTCTGTGATGCTGAACCAAATGGGCGTGCCACTGGCGTATGTCAAAGTGTATCTCATGGCACTCATGATGATTTTCTTGGTTTGTTTATTGCTGCTACTTTTATTAGCGAGTAAAGAAAGTGAATCGTTAGCAGATTAATCCTTGCCAACGGTTATTTTCTTCCTCATGCGGTTACACGTGCGGTTATTTGCCAAATTTGCGATGCGTGTAGCAAGTATCTATCATCCATCATCTATCATTTGATAAACTTTTCGATAGCACATTGACACAGATGGGCAATCCGTGGTTATCTAACACAATGGATGCAACATAATTGAATTTTTCAACTGATTGGCATATAGGATTTATCAGTGATCAGTATTTTTGATTTATTTAAGATTGGGATTGGACCTTCAAGTTCGCATACGGTCGGACCGATGAAAGCGGCGAATCTGTTCGTTAGCGCATTATCACAGCAGCTACTGACGCAGGTGGATAGGGTGCAAGTTGAGCTGTTTGGTTCGCTCGGTGCGACCGGTAAAGGGCACGGTAGTGATATAGCGGTGATGCTAGGTTTGATGGGAGAGCAACCACAAACGACGGATGTCGCCGCTATTTCACAAAAAATTGCCGATATCCAAGCGCAAAACACGCTATATCTAAATCAGCAGCATAAGATTAACTTTGTTGCTGACAAGGATTTAATCCTAAATGGTAGGGTATCGCTGCCCCATCATCCCAATGCCCTAACTATCACTGCTTTTACAGGCAATGAAATTGTTTACCAAAATACGTATTATTCAATCGGCGGCGGGTTCGTGCAGACCGAGCAAGAAGCGCAAGCAAAAGAACCGGTGATTGAAAGCGTCAAAAAACCGGTACCTTATCCGTTTAACAACGCCAAAGAATTATTACAAATTTGCCAACACCATCAATTGTCAATCGCCCAAGTCGTTCGAGCCAATGAACTGGCTAACTTGGGTGAAGATGATCTGCTGGGTGGACTTAACGACATTTGGCAAGTCATGCAGGACTGTGTCAATGATGGTTGTCGCCACGATGGTATTTTGCCAGGGGGCTTACAAGTACAGCGCCGTGCCAAGGCGATTTATCAGCAGTTATCCGCTGCCGATAGCCGAAAAGCGTTTAATGATGCGCTTGCCGTGATGGATTGGGTGAATCTGTATGCGTTGGCAGTTAATGAAGAAAACGCCAGTGGCGGACGTGTAGTGACCGCACCCACCAATGGTGCGGCAGGCGTGATACCTGCGGTTATGCATTATTATCGAGATTTTTGTCCAAGTTATACGCTGCAAGGTTTGCATGATTTTCTGCTAACCGCTGCGGCGATTGGCATCATTATCAAAGAAAATGCCAGTATCTCAGGCGCAGAAGTGGGCTGTCAAGGGGAGGTCGGCTCGGCGTGTGCAATGGCGGCGGCAGGGTTAACCTATGTGCTTGGTGGTAGTCCTGCGCAATGTGCCAACGCTGCCGAAATTGGCATCGAGCATCACCTTGGCATGACGTGTGACCCGATTGCGGGGTTGGTGCAAGTGCCTTGTATCGAACGCAATGCCATGGCGGCAGTAAAAGCGATTAATGCCTCAAGGCTTGCGCTTAAAGGCAATGGACAACATGTGGTATCGCTTGATAAAGCCATCAAAACCATGAAAGAGACAGGCAGAGATATGATGTCAAAATATAAAGAAACCGCAATGGGCGGGCTTGCTATCAATGTCCTAGATGAGGATTTTGCGGCCCAGTCAAATTTGATTCCGACGCTGGATGTGACGGTCAATTACAGTCAGTGTTAGTGCTACAATAAAAAACCGATTCGCCAAGGAATCGGTTTTTTTGTGCTTATCAATCAATCGCAGGCTGATAATCCCCTGTGATAATACGGTCTTTGATGTCATCGGCTTGTGCCAACACTTGAGACAATAAGGCTTTGACATTGTCAAGCGTGGCGATGGGGCTTAACGTGGTCATTTTAAGCGATTGCACATTTTGGTGAGCATCCCCTTGCTTTTGGTAACTGACGCGCGTCACGCCGATATTGGCTTCACCTTTGGCAAATAGCTCATCGGCGACATTTTGGTTTAAGCTATCAATTAACTCAGCCGGGTAGTCTTTGGGTACCACGCGAAATAGCACGGAGGCAAACTGTGGCTCTACCAACAATTCAAGTCCATCAGTCGCTTTGATGTAATCAGCGACTTCGCGGGTCAAATCAACGCCATGGTCAATCATCGAGCCGTATAATTCTTCGCCCAACGCTTCCACCGTGAGCCATAATTTTAGCGCATCAAAACGGCGCGTGGTTTGTAGCGACTTAGAAACTAGGTTGGGTACGCCATGTTCTTCGTCATACGCAGAGTTCAAATACTCAGCTTCATAATGCATGAAGCGATAGTTGGCTTCATCTTTGAGCAAAAATGCCCCGCAAGAGATGCTTTGGAAGTAATGTTTATGGAAGTCGAGGGTAATAGAGTCGGCTTGCTCAATACCTGCAAGTTTATCGCGGTAATGATTGGATAAAATCAGCGCACCGCCCCAAGCGGCATCAATATGAAGCCATGCACCGTACTCATGGGTAAGCTTACGAATCGCAGGGATTGGGTCAATCGCGCCGGCGTCCGTGGTGCCTGCGGTAGCGACCACACAGGCGATGATTTTGCCTTCGGCCTTCAGTTGCGCCATGGTGTGTTCAAGTGCGACAACATCCATCTGCGCTTGGTCATTGACTGGCACAGTGACCACCGATTGAAAACCCATGCCCATCATTGCCATGTTTTTTTGCACGCTAAAATGCGCGTTTTCTGAGCAGATAACTTTCACTTTTTGCATGGCATCGGCTGGGATACCGTCACGCTGTACCGACCATTCTGACCCATCGTCATTTTTATAGTTTTTAGCGATACACCAATCACGGGCGAGTAACACGCCCATCAAGTTGGATTGGGTGCCACCTGAGGTGAATACGCCCGCTTGTCCGCTACCAAAACCGACTTTTTGACGTAGCCAATCAATCAGTTGCACTTCCATCAGTGACCCTGCTGGGCTTTGATCCCAAGAGTCCATCGATTGGTTGGTGGCATTAATCAGCACTTCGGCGATTTGGCTTGTGACCATCGTTGGGCAGTGCAAGTGAGCAAGCGAATGTGGGTGATGCACCTTTAAGCTTTTATTAAGAAATAATTCGACTGAACGTTTTAACGCATCTTCCAAGCCAAGTCCTTCTTTTGATGGCTGAAAAGCAATCTCAGCGCGCAGCTGCTTGATACTACCGCCTGTGTACATTTTGTCGTTTTTGAGCCAGTCGGTGACGGCTTGCACGGCAGTGTTCATGTTTTTTTGGTAATCGGCAATGGATTGGCTGTCATTACAAAATAACGCTTGGCGGTGCTGTGATAAGTTTGACATGGTAAGTCCTTGCATTCTTTAAGATAGAGTTAACTATAAATTGTCATTAAACAGAGTGATACGAGCAAATGGTTAATTTATTTTACAAAATTACGCTTATACAGTTGATGATTTACAATATTGGCTTTGGCATCGTTTATATCCCAAATTTGCAATTCCCACGGATAATAAAAATTGCTCGCATTTTTAAAATACACATGCACACCGATATACCCGTCGATATCACGTAAATACCAATTTTTTAGACTGTAATCTGTTTTCCAATCATCCAGTTTTTCCATGATGTTTTTCACATCAGCCGATGGCAAAATTATCCGAGCACCAAAAATATCATTTAAAATATTATTGACTGGGTACTGGTTTTCTCGTGCCAAATAGCGATTGACTTTGTCATAGATACTTTCAGCCGTTTTAACGCGGTAAAAAAAATCAATATTTTGGGTGTCGGCAAATGCCAAATAATCATTAATCGCTTCATGCAAATTAAGCCGATATGACAAGATAGGCTCAATAGGGACGGTTTTGAGCGTATGTGATAGGTTGATTTTTTGTACCTTGCCTGTTTCGAAATAATCTTGTGAATACTCACCATGAATCCGATTGATTTCTCGAATCAGGCGTTCGGTCTTGGCGATATTGGTTTCCATATTTTACTCAAAATGAAATAAACAGATAATAAAAACGGCAAAGCCACGTCAGTAACTTTACCGTCTTGATAGGCAATAATCAATTACCCACGTACTTTTTGCACGGCTTCTTTGACTGCCTTTTTAAAGCGTTCAAGCACTGCATCACATTCTTCTTGAGTGATGTTAATCGGGCAAAGCAAGCGAATCACTGTACCGCCACGACCGCCTTTTTCCAGCAGTAACTTGTTGTCAAAACACGCTCTTTGAATCGCATTCGCCATGTCAATATCAGCAGGATAAGAGCCGATACGGTCAGCAGGCTTACGCTCATCGACAATCTCAATACCGGTCATCAAGCCGCGACCGCGCACGTTACCGATACAAGGAAATTCTTTGGCGATTTTTTTGAGTTCATCACGCAAGAATTCACCACGGATACGCGCATTTTCTGCCAAGTTTTTGCTGCGGATTTCATCCAATACTTGAATCGATGCCGCCATTGCAAGCTGATTGCCACGGAAAGTACCCGTGTGACCGGCTGGTGCCCATGCGTCGAACTTTTTATTGATGGCAAGTACGCATAGGGGCAAACCACCCCCGACCGCTTTACTCATCACCACCACGTCAGGCACGATGTCGGCATGTTCAAAGGCAAACATTTTGCCTGAGCGCGCAAACCCAGCTTGCACTTCATCTAAAATCAATACGATATCATGCTTAGCGGTCACTTCACGGATTTTTTGTAGCCATTTTTTGGGCGCAGGCACGACACCGCCTTCACCTTGAATCGCTTCTAGGATGACCGCTGCAGGTTTGACCACGCCGCTTTCAACATCTTCAATAAAGTTTTCAAAGTAGTAAGTCAGCGCATCAACACCCGCTTCACCCCCTAGACCAAGTGGGCAGCGGTATTCATGCGGATAGGGCATAAACTGTACCCCTGGCATCAAATTGCCCACTTTTTCTTTGGCAGACAAATTGCCAGTCATGGCAAGCGCGCCATGAGTCATACCGTGATAACCACCGCTAAATGCGATAACGTTGTCACGCCCTGTATAAGTTTTTGCTAATTTAATCGCCGCTTCTGTACCATCAGCACCGGTCGGACCGCAAAATTGCAATACAAAATCTTTTGGGAAAAAAGACAGCAAGGATTCGGTAAATGCATCTTTGACAGGGGTAGTGATATCTAGGGTGTGCAGTGGCAGACCACTTTCTAACACATCATATAAGGCTTGTTTGACGGCTGGGTGGTTGTGACCCAAGGCTAATGTACCAGCACCGGCTAGGCAATCAAGGTAATCATTGCCTTCAACATCGGTGACCCAAATACCTTGGGCTTTGGCAATGGCTAGCGGTAGTTTGCGGGGATAACTACGAACATTAGATTCCATCGTGTTTTGACGAGTTAAGTAATATTCGTTAGTGGCATGAGAAATAGGGTGTACAGGGGTGTGAACGCTCATATCGGATTACCATCTCAGATAAGGGTTTAAGAAAATTTGCTTGTGGCTATCTTTCTCGAACTTGTGAATAACATATCAGTCAGGATGACTGACACCAAAACAAAAACGTTATACCGCAAAACCCCAAAATGCCATGACACTGCACCCAAGACCTAACAATATAACGTTCAAAATTTATGGGGGCATAATACCCTTTTTTTGTGAAAAATACAGTCTTTTTTGCAAAAAATCGGCTCAATCTTTCAAATTGATAACACAGGCTGTATTTTGCGATAACAGAGGTAAAAAATCATGGCAAGCGGTGAGCAAGGTGAGTAATGAGCGGCACAACACTACGAAGAAGTGGGGAAGGTCTGACAATCGTTGACAGTCTATGCGGTATATAAAACTCTGCAGTCACAATTTTAGTCACGATAATGATAAAAAAATTACCTAGTTAATACCATGTTAATAAATTGTTTGGTACAAAATAGGCGAGTGTCAACAAGGCTAACAACATCCAAGCTTATACCATCAAAATTTTATAAAAGCTAAATTGCTTATTGAGACTTTTACACGGATAAACATACAAAAGCTGATTAAAAAAATAAAATAAAATAAAATCAATTACCTAGCAAAATAGACTGGCAAAAAAACTAGTAAAAAAATTAGCAAAAGAAACTGCCAAAAAAAAATTGCCAAAAAAACGGGATGGCTACATACGCAAAAATAACAAACCCTTCTAATGTTAGTATCGTCCTTGCGTAGGCAAGGCGTAGCGAATTTTTAGAAATGAGTTTGATAACATGCGTTAATCTTAGATAAGACACTTAAAAATAAATCCATAACAACTAGACGAGAAGCAACTTTATGCCACAATCCTTAACACTTACTATCAATCAGCAACAACACACGTTGACGAATCTAGATGTACGCACCACGGTGCTAGATGTCTGTCGCAATCATCTTGGCTTGACAGGCAGCAAAAAAGGCTGTGACCACGGTCAGTGTGGCGCGTGCACCATGCTGATTAACGGTCAGCGGGTCAACAGCTGTCTAACCCTAGCGGTCATGCACGAAGGCGATAGCATCGAAACCATTGAAGGCATTGGCTCACCTGAGGCGCTTGACCCGATTCAACAAGCGTTTTTGGAACATGACGCCTTTCAATGTGGTTATTGTACCCCTGGGCAAATTTGCTCGACCAAAGCGATGATTGAAGAGCTACGCCAAAACTGGGCAAGTCATGTGTCGGATGATTTGATGCAGCCTTTATCAAGCGATACAGCACAATTTAAACAACAATTAGATAAAGAAATCTCTGAGCGTATGAGTGGCAATATTTGTCGCTGCTCGGCATACCCCAACATCGTGCGAGCGATTAAACAGGTATTACAAGAAACCGGTTTTTCGGCAGAGACAGATAACGTAACCACTCAGACAGCAGCTACTCAGGCTACAGGAGTGTCGCTATGAAAACTTTTGATTATCAGCGCGCCAACTCGGTGGATGACGCCATCAAAATAGCCACGTTAACTGAGGGGGATTTGGCTGAGGTGCAGCGTCCGTTTTTTATCGCTGGGGGTACCAATTTACTTGATTTGATGAAACTCGAAATCGAACAGCCAACACAGCTGATTGATATTTCACGTTTGCCGCTTAATACAATTGAAGCCACGCCAGAAGGTGGGTTAAAAATCGGCGCTATGGTCAGTAATAGTGAATTAGCGGCTCACCCTGTTATTCGTCAAGATTATGCGGTGCTTGCCCGTGCCTTGTTGTCGGGTGCATCGCCGCAACTGCGTAACAAAGCCAGTACCGGTGGCAATCTACTACAGCGCACCCGTTGTTATTATTTTTATCAGCCCGATAGTCCGTGTAATAAGCGTGAGCCCAATTCTGGCTGCGGGGCAAAGGCAGGTCTTCATCAGAACTTAGCAATTTTAGGCACAAGCGAGCAGTGTATTGCCACCCATCCATCAGATATGGCGGTGGCAATGCGATTACTCGATGCCGTCATTGTTATCCAGCAACCCGACGGACAAACCCGCCAAGTGCCTATCGCTGAATTTTATCGCTTACCTGAGCAAACCCCCCATATCGAAACTTGCTTAAATCTAGGTGATTTGATTACCCATATCATTCTACCGCCACCCTTAAAAGGCGTGCATAGCTATGACAAAGTGCGTGACCGTGCGTCGTATGCCTTTGCTTTAGTGTCCGTCGCTGCCGTGATTGAGCATGATAATGATACACTCACCAATGTGCGACTAGCATTTGGCGGTATTGGCAGTCAGCCTTGGCGAAATGAAGAGATTGAAAAAATACTGATTGGTAGCACGGGCGATGCCGTGAGTATTGAGCTTGCCGTAGCGACCCTATTTAAAGAAGCAAAAACCGATGAACAAACCGAGTACAAGACCGTGTTAGTACAGCGTCTTTTACACCATGTTGTGCAACGAGCATTACAACAACCCAATCAATCAAGTCCTTTAAGTAGTGGAGTGAGTGCATGAGCCTAACACAAATTTTTGGCGAATCGCCCCTTGAAAAAAAACTGACCATGGACAAGCCTATCGAGTCACGACTAGATACGACCGATAGCAAACTCGTTGGCAAACCACTGAGCCGTATCGAAGGACACCTAAAAGTCGCAGGCAAAGCCACATATACTGCTGAGCACCAATTTGACGACTTGTGTCATGGGGTGATGGTCGGCGCAACCATTGGTAAAGGCAAGGTAAAAAAAGTACATAAAGATACCGCCTTACAAGTTGCAGGTGTGATTGGGGTGTTTCATGACCCCCTGTTTTTACGCAACCCGCAACAAGGCGGTGTCAAAATGGCACCTGTGCAAGGGGCAAGTGAGGTTTTTTATCATGGACAGCCGATTGCTTTGGTGGTCGCAGAAACCCTAGAGGCAGCTCAAGAAGGCGCGAAGGCGTTACAAATTGACTATGAAAATGATGAAAAACACGGGCATTTTGACTTTAACAAGCAAAAAAAGCATACCCAGTTTATTGATTGGGTAACCGATAAAAGTGACGACATTGGCAAGCCTGAAAAAACGCTTGAGCAAGCAGAAGTCAAAGTCGATGTGACTTATACCACACCTAGCCAAAGTAACATGCCGATGGAACCGCACAGTTCGTTGGCGCGTTGGTTTGAGGGTAAGCTAACCCTTCATACTTCTAACCAAATGCTTGCCTCTTCCAAAATACAACTTGCCAGAGCCTTAGATATACCGGAAGACGATGTCCGTTTGCTATCGCCCTATGTTGGTGGCGGGTTTGGCTCAAAACTGGGTATTTCGCCAGAGTCAGTGATGGCAGCCATTGCGGCTAAAGACTTAAAACGCCCGGTACTTGTGAACATGACCCGACCGCAAGTCATGGAAACTACCGTCAGACGCACCAACACCGAACAACGGGTGGCATTGGGGGCGGATAAAGATGGTAAAATCCATACTATTATTCATAATAGCATTGTCACCAATTTACCGTCAGAAACGTTTTTTGAGCCAGTGGCGGTTTCTACCCACTTTTTATATGGCGGTGACAATCGCCAAATCAAATACGAAATGGCGCGCATGAATTTTACCTTAACAGGTTCTATGCGTGCTCCTGGCGAAGCGGTGGGTCAGTTGGCGCTCGAATGTGCCATGGACGAACTGGCGCATGCACTAAATCTGTGCCCCATCGAACTGCGAAAACGCAATGAACCTAGCGAAGACCCAAGTAAAAAAATTCCTTACAGCACCCGAAAATTGCTGGCGTGTATGGAGCAAGGGGCAAAAGCCTTTGGATGGGATGAACGCCCACAAACGCCCGCGAGTCGCCTTGATGGCGATTGGCTGATTGGCTATGGGATGGCGTGCGCGGCGCGTAGCAACGAATTAAAACCCTCGCAAGCCCGTGTGAGCCTGTTGCCCTCTGACAAACCGCTTGGGGTCATGGCTCGTATCGAAACTGACATGACTGATATCGGTACAGGTAGCTATACTATTTTTGCGCAAGTGGTTGCCGATATGCTGGGCTTACCGATTGACCATGTCGAGGTCAAACTTGGCGATACCGATCTGCCTCCTGCTGCAGGGTCAGGTGGTAGCTGGGGAGCATCAAGCGCTGGTAGTTCTATTTATCTGGCGTGTGAAGCGCTACGAGAAAAGATTGCCCAGAGTGTGGGACTGCATGCCGATAGCATTGGCTTTAAACAAGGCAATCTATATAGACAATTTGAGCATGCCCCTAGCTTAGCTGAAAAAATTGGCGAAAAAATTAACCACACGTTAACCGATACGTTGGATAAACTAGCAGAAAAAACCGGGCTTAGTTCTGAGGTCTCTGTGAACCACCAAGATAATGTACTCGATTGGGAACAAGTCGATACCCAGTTACCGCTGAGCAGTTTTTTGCAGCAATATGCCCCTCACGGCTTGGTAGCTAATGGTGAAATCGAACCTGGTAAAACTAAAAAAGAGTACCGTCATGCAGGCTATGGCGCACAGTTCGCTGAAGTCGCGGTACACCGGGTAACCGGTGAAATTCGGGTTCGCCGTATGCAAGGCACATTTGCCGCAGGGCGTATCTTAAATGAAAAAACAGCGCGCTCGCAGTGCTTTGGTGGTATGGTGTTTGGTATAGGGGCAGCCTTGATGGAGCAAATTCACCATGACAAACGTGACGGTCGTCTGTGTAATCACGATTTAGCTGAATATCAAGTGTGTGTGAATGCCGATGTGCCTGACTTAGAGGTAATAATGTTACCCGAAACTGACCCCTATGCCAATCCGCTTCACAGCAAAGGCATAGGTGAATTGGCATTATCAGGGGCAGGGGCAGCCATTGCCAATGCAATTTTTAATGCCACAGGCGTTAGAGTACGAGACTACCCCATTACTTTGGATAAACTGCTGTACCAGTTGCCATTACTGTAATCGGGTACACTGTCATTTGCTATGAACCATTTGTTTGATATCTTTGATACCCTTGAGCAGTTGCCGCCCAACAGTGAAGCCGTGTTGGCCACAGTGGTGAGTGTCGAAGGGTCAGCCTATCGGCAACCTGGTGCTAGAATGTTGATTTTAGCCGATGGTCAATCCATAGGCATGGTGAGTGGCGGTTGTCTTGAAAAACACTTGGTACAGCGAGCCTTTTGGCTCACCCGACATGGGGCAACGCTCAAAACCTATCATACCGCAACCGATAGCCAGTTATCACAAGATGAGGTAATCGATGACAGTGATGAGCAGGAAGGCTTTGGGCTTGGCTGTCAAGGCGTCATTCAAGTATTATTTGAACGTCTGGTTTTGAATGAGCAATCTGTATTATTTGCTTGTTTCCAGCAATTAAAACAGACAAAACAGCCACAAAAACTAGCTACAGTTATCACCTCAAACTCAGATGACTTTGTAGTTGGACAACATCTGCCTTTGACACAGTTGTCGCAATTGGGTCAACAAGACTGGCAATTGGTTAATCAAGTCGCTGCCAGCCGTAAAAGTCGCTTTATGCTGCATGTTTATCAAAAACAAGCACAACAACTGAGCGTCTTTGTAGAAACGCTACAACCGCCGCTACAATTATTAATTTTTGGCGCTGGGCAAGATTGTTTACCCTTGATGACCATGGCAAATTTGCAAGGCTGGCAGGTGACGGTGATTGATAGTCGTTTGGATGTGATTGCCCGTTATCGCGGGCAGACTCATACCAATTTTGTGCAGATTGCCCTTGATGAGGCTGAGTCTGTGCAGACTTTTTTTGAGTCACCGCAGCCGACCGCTGTGGTGATAATGACCCATAGTTTGAGTCAAGATAGAGTATGGCTCAGCCAAGCCTCTAAAGCCCAAAACTCGCCTTTTTTTATTGGGCAATTAGGGCCGAAATATCGCACTGAGCAGTTGCTTAGTGCGATTGACGATGATTATCAATGGGTGAAATCTGCTAATTTGTTCTATCCTGTGGGTTTAGCACTCGGTGGGGATACGCCCGAAGCGGTGGCTTTATCTATCACTGCCCAAATTCAACAGGTATATCATGAGCGTCACGCCTAGCAATTTAACCGTGGTGATTTTGGCGGCAGGATTGAGCCAACGTCTTGGTTTTGCCAAACAGCTGATTGTAAAAAATCATCAAACCTTGCTGGCTGAAAAAATTCAACTGGCACGCCAATTGCAGCCTTATCAAGTGTTGGTGGTTTTGCCAAAGCTTGATAACCCAATATCTAAAGCGTTATACAACGAAGTTGCACCATTTGACGTCAAAGTCGTCGATAATCCCACGCCGCAAACAGGGATGGCGCAATCGATTCAGTATGCAATGACAATATTACAACAACAGTCAGTAAGTGCTGCGAGGCGGATTTTGTTTCTGACTGTTGACCAAGTGGCACTAACCCTCGATGATTTGACGCTATTAAGCCAAAATGTTGAGGACAATCAGCTGATTGTGAGTGAGTATGGTAACAATAATCAACCAATTTGGGGGATTCCCGTCAATTTACCTTGGGGTTTTTTGCGAGCATTTGGTCATCAGTTGCAAGGCGATAAAGGTTTTCGGGCGTTATGGCAACACCAAACCGCTATCGTTTCGCCCACCGACGGTACGGTTTATCAGCTTTATCCGATACCGCTGCCGCATTTAGGCCAAGATATTGATACCTTAGAACAATTTGAGCAGCTAAAAACAGCCTATCAGCTTTTGCAGCCGACCAAACATTTTAATTGAGATAATGATGATTTCTGTCAATGAACTAAAACAAGCGATTAATAAGCGCCTAGAGAACTATTTAACGTCGCGTCTGGGCGAGGTAAATATCATAACAGTGGGTTTATTGGAGGCGCAAAACCACATTTTAGCCCAAGATATTGCCGCATCCTTTGATATTCCCCGCCAAAATCTATCAGCTATGGATGGTTTTGCGATAGCTACGGGTAGCTATCTTGACCACGATAGCCAACTTGAAATCATCGGTGAATCGGGGGCAGGTAAACCTTTTAACGGTCGTTTGCGACCCAATCAAGGCGTGCGAATTTTTACCGGCGCGGTGGTGCCAAATGACTGCGACACGGTGGTGATGCAGGAAGACACCAACCTTAGCGACATTCAGCCCAGTTTGGATAACAGCCATGCCTATCACATTCGCTTGACCCAAACTGCTAAAGTGGGTGCAAATATTCGCCGCCAAGGCGAGGAAGTACAAGCAGGCGAAACTGTTTTAACGATTGGAAAACGCCTAAACCCCAGTGATATCAGCTTACTTGCCAATTTAGGCGTGGATAGCGTGCAGGTATTTCAGCCACTCACGGTTGGTATTATTGCCACCGGCGATGAGCTGGTCGACGTGGGACAGCCGCTGGCAACGCTTGCCCAAATTTATAATTCCAACACGCCCACGCTAAAAGCGTTATTAAAGCAGTTGCCGATTGCGATTCAAGATTATGGCATTGTCCCTGACAACCTTGAGACTACTCGCCGCACTGTTCAGCAAGCGATAGCCGAATGTGATGTAATTATTTCTACGGCGGGTGTATCGGTGGGCGATTATGATTTTTTAACCCAAGTCATTCAGGCGCTTGGCAAAATTCACCATTACAAAGTGGCGATGAAACCAGGTAAACCTTTTATATTTGGGGAATTTGAGCAAGATAAAAAAACGGTCATGTATTTTGGGTTACCCGGCAATCCGCTATCTACCGTGGTGTGCTGCCTTAATTTTGTCCAACCTGCGCTGTGGCAACTATCGGGCGCGATACCATCAGACATCCCAAAACCGCTGCAATTGTTTGCCAAAACCACCCACGACATCAAAAAGCGAGCAGGACGCCAAGATTATCAGCGAGCGGTTTTTTGCCAAAATGAAGACGGCAGTTTTAGTGTCACTCCTTTATCTGCCCAAGACTCCCACCGTGTAAAACAGCTTAGCCACGCCAATTGCTTGCTTGTATTACCCAAAGATAATGCAGGGGTAAAAGCAGGCGAAATAGTGACAGTGCAGCCGTTTAGTTGGAATTTTAGCTGACGATGACTCCGCAACCTTCTTCATTAAATTTGGTGGACAATTTCCATCGCCAGTTAAGCTATTTACGCCTGTCGATTACCGATTTTTGTAACTTTCGCTGTCACTACTGTCTGCCCGATGGCTATACTGCCAACGCGGGTAAACGCCCTGACAACGAGCTTTCTGTATCCGAAATCGATGTTTTAATACAAGCCTTTGCCAAACTAGGTACCACCAAAGTGCGGCTGACGGGGGGTGAGCCATCGATTCGACAAGATTTACCGCGCATCATCGAACTTGCCAAACAGACCCAAGGCATCCAAACAGTGGCGGTTAGCTCCAATGGCTATCGCCTTGCCAAGCATTTATCCGATTGGCAAACGGCAGGGCTAAATCAGCTTAACATCAGTATCGACAGCTTTGACCCCACCATTTTTAAACAAATCACCGGCTTTGATATATTGCCAACGCTGCTAAAAGACATAGATAAATTGCTAGCAACCACCGATATTAAGCTAAAACTTAATGGTATTTTGATGGCAGACACCGCTTTTGATAACTTGCAATCCGTGTTAAGTTTTGTCAAAAATCGCCCTGTCACTTACCGTTTTATTGAGTTTATGCAAACTTCGGATAATAAAGCTTTGTTTTTTGCCCAACATAGCAGTGGTCAGCGTATCAAAGATTTTTTGCTAGAAAATGGTTGGCAATCCCAACGCCGAGCAAGCGATGCAGGCCCTGCGATTGAATATCGCCATGCCGATTATGTCGGTGGCATTGGGCTGATTGAGCCTTACGCCCCGCAGTTCTGCGACAGTTGTAATCGGCTGCGAGTGAGTAGCCAAGGCAAAGTACATTTGTGTTTGTTTGATAATGGCAGTTATGATGTGCGAGCGTTTTTGGCAAATGGCGATGTCGATGGATTGGTTCATGCCTTGCAAAGGTTAATGCCGATTAAGCCCGAGCATCATTTACTCAAGCAAAACGACAGTGGTATCATGGCGAATTTGTCGATGATTGGCGGCTAATCGATGGCGGGTTTTTTGAAAATATAAAATAGGCAAATTTAAGAAAAATTGACTCATTCAAGCGCAGCTTGATAAGCGTACACGTCGCTATAATGTTGTGCCACATTTGAGGGGTGAAAATCCAAAACATGACAACACAATTAACTCCCTTAGACCTGACACATTTAGACGCACACGGCGATATCGCCATGGTCGATGTATCGGGCAAAACAATAACCCAACGCAGCGCCACCGCCGTAGGGCAAGTCATTTTCCCTAGCAACAGTTACCAAGTGATAAAATCTGCCGACGGCATCACCAAAAAAGGCTCAATCACCCAGACCGCGCATATCGCAGGGGTCATGGCAAGCAAACGCACCCACGAGCTGATTCCGCTTTGCCACCAGCTGCCACTTGATGGGGTAAAAATCGGCTTTGAGTATGATGATAACAACTGCTCAATCCACGTCACTGCCACCGTCAAAGTCACCCACAAAACAGGCGTGGAAATGGAAGCCTTAACCGCTGTGTCGGTGGCTTGCCTAACGATTTACGACATGACCAAAGCATTATCTCACGACATCACCATTAGCGATATCAAGCTACTCACCAAAACAGGGGGCAAATCCGACTATGCCAACACCTAGCACGTCTGAGAAAAATTTAGCCATCTTATACTTTGCAAGCCTTGCTGAACAAGCAGGGAAAGACGAAGAAACGATCCGCTTTGACGGTGATAACTTGACCGAGCTTTACCAAACGTTAAGCGCACACTACGGGTTTAAACTCGCCCAAACCAAACTTGCTGTGGCAATCAATCACCATATTACCAACTGGCAAACGCCGCTTCAAGATGGTGATATCGTCGCCTTTATTCCGCCTGTGGCAGGTGGTTGAATATCACGTACGCCCTTTAAACAATATAGAGAAAACCATGAATGCATTGCATAAAGGCTCATCCACCATTAGCATCAGTGAAGACCAAGCCTACCAAACCGTGATTACCAGCGGCTTTGCATTGACTGACCGAGCCATTGACGATAGACGGCTTAAACACGCCTTAATGAGCGATACTTGTGGGGCGTTAGCGACATTTGAAGGCTGGGTGCGTAACCACAATAACGCTCGCCCTGTTAGCAAACTCACTTACTACGGCTACGAGCAACTGGCACTCAATCAAGGCAAAAAACTGATTGAACAAGCCAAAGCCCAGTTTGACATCGAAAACGCCATTGCCATACACCGTATTGGCGACCTTGCGATTGGTGAGATGGCGGTGTGGATTGGGGTAGTGGCTGCCCACCGTTATCCTGCATTTGATGCGTGTCGTTGGCTACTAGATGCGATTAAAGCGGATATTCCTGTGTGGAAACAAGAATTTTATGCCGACAGCACTGAGAGTCTGTGGCTTTCTAATAATGGTTAATAAGCAATGACAACTACCGTATTAAGCGTGCTGTTTTTTATTTCTGCCTTGCTCTATTCATCAGTCGGGCATGGTGGCGCATCGGGTTATCTAGCGATGATGGGGTTAGTCGGCGTTGCGCCAAGTATGATGAAACCTACCGCACTATGTCTCAATATTTTGGTGTCAATCATTGCGTTTTGGCGATTTTATTCTGCAAAAAACTTTTCTTGGCAAATTTTTATTCCCCTTGCTATTGCCGCGGTGCCGATGGCGTTTATCGGGGGAATGACCCATTTGCCCAGTCATTTATATAAGCCGATTGTTGGGATGGTACTGATTTTTTCGGCTATTTATTCATTTATCTTTGCCAAAAAACTTACCAGCGAGCAACCATTAAAACAGGTGTCAAAATGGCTTTTGGCAATCGTGGGGGCGGTTTTAGGGTTGCTGTCGGGATTGACGGGGGTGGGCGGTGGTGTGTTTTTAAGTCCAATTTTATTGTTTAACCGTTGGGCAAGTCCTAAAGTTGTTGCAGGCGTAGCGTCGGGGTTTATTTTGGTGAATTCAATTTCAGGCTTGTTTGGTGTGTTATCGACAGGGGCAAAACTGCCAAATCAACTACCAATCTGGCTTGTAGCGGTTTGTGTAGGGGGTTTTATCGGCGCAACTTATGGTAGCAAACGCCTTGCTGACCCCATGCTCAATAAATTATTATCTCTGGTATTAGTGATTGCAGGGCTGAAAATGCTGGCAAATTTTTAACGCTTAGGTAGATACCAACCGATGCATCTAGTACCAACCTAAAAAATGCGATGAATTGCAATATCCAATCATTTCAAAGCTTAAGCTATAAAAAAAACCCATTGCAGGAGGTGAGCAATGGGCTGAGGAAAAGCACAGGTAAGTGTTAAAAGTCTGAAAATGAACGCGGTTTATCAAAATTGTCAAATCAGTATATGATAAAAAATTGATAAAAAAATTCGCAAATTAATACGTTATGACTGATGAGTTGGGTACAAAGCATTCAAATTTCAATAAACCTGACAACAGCAAAATTTGCTAATAGCGAAATAAGTCTTATTGTTATTATTATTTCGTTGTCGGACGTTATGATATCAATAAAAGTCTAAATTTTTGACTGTCTAATTACACCCTGTTACTTTTGAAGTGTTTTTTATACAATGACATATTTGGTAAAAAATACCATGAAATCAATAAGGTAAAGTGGCTTGATTGTTGAAAAATATGACAAAAATGAGCATTATGGGCAAAAAATAATGACATTACTTTGAGAACCGTTATAATTATTTCAACTAAAATTAGCGTTACGCCGCGCCTTACAATAAGAATGAACGAAAAATCCCATGACCGATAAGCCAGTGACCGACGAGACAGCCAAATCCTCTGTTGCCTCGGGCAGTATTTTTAACTTGCCCAACAACTTGACCATCGCGCGCATCGTGATGATTCCGCTGTTTGTGGCGATTGCTTATTGGCCACCTGCGATGGGGATTGGGCAGAGCGCCATTAGTGACAATGTGATTGCCAACATCGGTATGTATCAGTTTAGCGATAGTTTACTGCGCCACTTTTTATTGACGGCTGTATTTATTTTGGCGGCAATTACCGATTGGTTAGATGGCTACTTTGCCCGCAAGCTTAATATGACATCGGCATTTGGGCGGTTTCTTGACCCTGTGGCGGATAAACTGATGGTTGCTGCCGCGTTAATTATTTTGGTGCAGTGGCATCCTGATATTGTCATGGCGATTTCAGCGATTGTTATTATTTCAAGGGAGATTGCCGTCTCAGCCTTGCGTGAGTGGATGGCAGAACTGGGCAATCGTACTAGCGTTGCTGTGTCATATGTGGGCAAGATGAAAACCACTTTTCAAATGGTGGCAATTACAGTGTTACTGCTCAATTGGGAATCACTTGAGATGACGGGGTATTTACTATTGGTCATTTCAGTGGTATTGACGTTATGGTCAATGTTTATTTATCTAAAAGCGGCATGGCCCTATCTAAAACAGCCCTAATTGATGACTTTAAAAAAAGCTGATAACGTTAACAAAAGCTGATGACGTTAAAATAATGGATTATTCTAAAAAATTGTTAGCTCAGAATTTACTATAAAAAACCCCAGTCAAAAAACTGGGGTGATATTTTTTTAAAGCCAATAATTAAAACGTCACTGAATGGTTTTCACCCATATTTTCTGCCGTTTTCCCTTCTTGGACAGCCGCTGATACCATCTTAAACATATCCACCACCGTGTTACCGCTCAACCAATACTGCGCGCCGTTACATTCAATGCAAATCACTTGCACGTTAGGATCTTCTTTACCTTTTTCATAGAACGCCGCATAAATTGGGCTCCAAAGCTCATCTAGTTTGGCTTTGTCATTAACCAGTTTAGCCGTGCCGTTGATAGATACAAAGTCTTTTTGGTCGCTTGAGGTATAAGATAAGTTGACTTGTGAGTTTTTTTCCAAGTCTTTGATAGTTTCTGATTTGCGATCGCCGATGAACCAAATTTTACCATTTTCTAATTCATTTTTATTGGTGGTCATAGGGCACGCATGTAAATGTTTTTCGTCTGCAGTAATGGTGGTCATCATTGCATATTTGACGCCTTTAATTACTTTATTAATATTTTCAATATGTTGCTCTTTGGTGAGATCTGCCATGAGAATGTCCTTGTTATTATATGGTTATTGTACGTCTCAAAGTTAATGCTAAAAAATTTATTGCTAACTTATAAAAAAGTTACGTTAAAACTGGGTTAAAGTCACTAACTTGGACGATAATATCGGCTTTGGTTATTTAAGTCTGTCGAAAAGCTGCAAATAAATGGTATAAAACCGTTAACGATGTTATCGCAAGGTAACGCAATTAAAAGGCAATTTATAAAAAACACCGGGTGAAATGACAGTCTATCGCCATCAAGACAAGTGATACGCCCGTGGGTTTAATGCTATAATAGCCGCAAATTTTTCTGTTATTTTCCCAACTTTTCCCGAAGCAAGCGGAACTTTCTATGACTATCATCGCTGGACACCCATTTTTAACCGATTTTCAAACCACTAAACTGCTAAATTCCCTTAGCCAAAAAACCAATCTCAAAATCACTCACTTAAAAAGCCAGCAAGTTTATATTTTTTCTAAGGATTTGGCAGAACACGATTATAAGAAAGCGGTAGATTTGCTCAATCACGGTGACGAAATCGCGCTCAATCAAGCAAGCCCAGATGAGAATCAGGATGAGAATCAGGATGAGAATAAAAAGGCGCTGCAAATCATCGTCAGCCCACGTTTTGGTACGATTAGCCCTTGGGCAAGTAAAGCGACGGATATTTTTAACAATTGTGAGATAGCGATTGAGCGTGTTGAGCGCTTGGTGGTGTATACGCTCATAGGCGAAAATTTGCCTGAAAAGCTACCGCATGATATCGAGATGATGTTGTACGACCGCATGACCCAAAGCCTATTTTATGACTTGGCAAAGGCTCATCACTTATTCGATGACCACGAGCCAGCACCGCTCAACCATGTCGATGTGATGGGCAAAGGGCGTGAAGCGTTAGAGTCGGCGAACCGTGAGTTTGGTTTTGCGTTATCGAGCCAAGATATTGACTACTTGATGGATGCCTACGTTCATGTGCTGAAGCGCAATCCGACCGATGTTGAGCTCATGATGTTTGCCCAAGCCAACTCCGAGCATTGCCGCCACAAGATTTTTAATGCCCAATGGACGATTGATGGCGAAGTACAGCCAAAATCCTTGTTTGGCATGATTAAAAATACCTTCGAGCAAAATCCCAACGATATTTTATCGGCGTATAAAGACAATGCCGCGGTGGTAAAAGGGCATGAAGGACAGCGTTTTTATCCGCTATTAAACAGCGACAACAATCATTTAGCCTACGATTTTCACCAAGAGCCGATTGATATCTTGATGAAAGTCGAAACCCACAATCACCCAACGGCGATTGCACCGTATGCAGGCGCGGCAACAGGCTCTGGCGGCGAAATCCGTGACGAAGGCGCGACAGGTCGTGGCGGTAAACCCAAAGCAGGCTTGGCAGGATTCCATGTGTCGCATTTGCAGCTGCCTGATATGCCAGAAAAATGGGAGCACAGCGGAAAAATCTCGACGGCTGACTACGGCAAGCCAGCGCGTATGGCGTCCGCCTTAGAAATTATGACCCAAGCACCGCTTGGTAGTGCAGCATTTTCCAATGAATTTGGTCGTCCAAATCTGGTCGGTTACTTTCGCTCATTTCAATTGGATACCTCAAAAGACCAAGATGGCAGCCAAATGCGCGGCTATCACAAACCCATTATGATTGCCGGTGGTTACGGTAATATCAAACGCAATTTGGTGGAAAAAAATCCGATTCAGCAAGGCGATTTGCTGATTGTGTTAGGCGGTCCTGCCATGCAAATCGGCTTGGGCGGTGGCGCGGCAAGTTCGGTGGATAGTGGTGAGCTTGATGAAGGCTTGGATTTTGCGTCCGTGCAACGTGACAATGCCGAGATGGAACGCCGCTGTCAAGAAGTCATTGACCGCTGTTGGGCGATGGCAGGAAACCAGCCAGATGAAGATAACAATCCGATTGTGTCGATTCATGACGTGGGCGCAGGTGGCTTATCAAACGCCATGCCCGAGCTTGTGAATGACCACGAACTTGGGGCGGTGTTAAACTTGCGTAAAGTGCCGTCGCTTGAGCATGGTATGTCGCCAATGGCGATTTGGTCAAATGAAGCCCAAGAGCGTTATGTGTTGGCAATCCGTCCACAAAGCCGTGAGCTATTTGATAGTATCTGTGAGCGTGAGCGTTGCCCGTATGCGATTTTGGGTGAAGCGACTGACGTGCGTGAGTTGGTAGTCAATGACCCACTACTCAACACCAAAGGCGACCAACAACCGGTCGATATGCCCCTACAAGTGCTACTCGGTGGCACGCCAAAAATGCAGCGTAGCTTTAGCCGTAGCACGCCAGATTTGACAGCGTTAAACCTTGATAAAGTCGATTTGGCTGAAGCGGTCAAAGACGTGCTGCGTCATCCAACGGTTGCCAGTAAATCTTTCTTAATCAGCATTGGCGATCGTTCCATCACGGGTATGGTAGTGCGTGACCAATATGTTGGACGTTACCAAGTGCCAGTGGCAGACTGTGCTGTTACCGCTTCTGCTCTCATCCCTGTGGATGGCAAGCCGATGACAGGCGAAGCCATGAGTATGGGCGAGCGTACCCCAGTTGCTTTGATTAATCCTGCCGCATCTGCGCGCCTTGCCGTTGCCGAAGCCATTACCAATATCGCAGGGGCGAATATCGCCAAGCTATCAGACATCACCTTGTCGGCGAACTGGATGGCAGCCTGTGGTGAAGACAAAGAAGACCAAGCCTTGTTTGATGCGGTGTATGCCGTGGGCGAAGCGCTTTGCCCGGCACTTGGCATTGCCATTCCTGTGGGTAAAGACAGCTTGTCGATGCGGGCGAATTGGTCAGATGAGCAAGCAAACAAGTCTGTGGTGTCACCCATGTCGCTCGTTATCACTGCCTTTGCCCCTGTGCAAGATGTCACCAAAACCCTAACCCCAGAATTGCTAACCAGCTCGGCGCTTGGCGAAACCGCTTTTTATCGCTTAGACTTATCAAAAGGTCAGTTCCGATTGGGTGGCTCAATCCTTGCCCAAACCCTAAGCCAACTGGGTGATACTTGCCCAGATTTGGATAATCCGCAAGATTTAATCAACTTTTTTGACTTTATCCAGCAAGCCAACAACCAAGGCTTAATCACCGCATATCATGACATTGGGGATGGCGGTTTGCTTGCCACCATTGCCGAGATGCAATTCACCAGTCGCCAAGGCGTGAAATTGGTATTAAGCGATGACAATTTACTCGGTCAATTATTCGCCGAAGAACTCGGTGCGGTAATTCAAGTCAAATCGGATAAGGTTGCCGAATTGCTTGAATTAGCAGAAAAAACAGGCGTCAGCGAATTATTAAGCCTAATCGGTCAAAGCACCGATGAAGACAGTTTACTCATCCAAACAGCCACGCAAAATTTACGTTTTGAGCGTAGCGAGCTTGAGCAGGAATGGAGCAAAGTGGGCTACCATATCGCCAAAAACCGTGACAACCCCGAATGCGTACAACAGGCCTTTGATTTGATTGGTGATAAATCCCATCAAGGCTTAATTGCCCAAGCCAATTATGATCTCAACCAAGCGATTGAAGCCCCGTATATCAATAGCCGCAGCACACAGCCTAAAGTCGCCATTTTGCGTGAGCAAGGCGTGAATGGTCAGCTAGAAATGGCAGCAGGCTTTAAACGCGCAGGACTAGAAGCCGTCGATGTGCATATGAGTGACTTACTCAAAGGGCGTGTCAACTTGCGTGACTTTGATGGGCTGGTGGCTTGTGGCGGCTTTAGTTATGGCGATGTGCTTGGCGCTGGCGCTGGCTGGGCAAAATCGGTACTGTTCCATGATGAACTACGCATGCAATTTGTGCGATTCTTTACCCGACCAGAAACCTTCTCGCTTGGCGTGTGTAACGGCTGTCAGATGATGAGCCAGCTTAAAGACTTGATACCAGGCGCAGAGAATTTCCCCCGTTTTATCGCCAATAAATCGGCACGCTTTGAAGCGCGCACGGTGAATGTGAAAATTGAACGTACCAAGTCGGTGCTGTTAAAAGGCATGCAAGAGAGCATTCTACCGATTGCGGTGGCACATGGCGAAGGCTTTGCGACGTTGAGCGATACCGATATCGCAGGAATGAGCGCACATGGGCAAATTGTGATGCGTTATGTGGACAGTCACGGCACAGCAACTGAGCATTATCCGCTCAATCCAAACGGCTCACCGCAAGGGGTGACAGGGATTTGTAGTACCGATGGGCGTGTGACCTTGATGATGCCACACCCAGAGCGTAATTTGATGGCGTATAACCATAGTTGGAAACCTGAAGCGTGGGATAATGATGGGGCGTGGATGCGGATGTTTAGAAATGCCCGGGCATTCTTAAGATAAAAGTTAAGATAAAAGTTAACATAGTGGATTTTTTTATAAAAGGATGGCAAAAGCTGTCCTTTTTTAATGACCTAACCCGACTTAATTAATAAAGGCTGTCACGGTGAAAGTTTTGGCTCGGTCAAAAACTAGCAACAATTTACAAACAATACACGATAACAAGGGAAAGGTATATGTTATAATAACTTAATCCTACATAGACTAAGTTAAGTTTCATTAACAATGTTTTGTAAGCCCACACAGCTCTTATAATGTATCGAGGAAAATCCCATGAATAGCAAACTTTTAGCCACTGCCGCTATCACAGCGTTGTTAGCCACACAATTTGCCAATGCAGAATTGGTTATCTCGCAAAACGGTGAAACGCAAAAAGTTGGTGAAACCGCGGCTCAACCTGCAGCGGTCACAAAAGCGCCTAAAACCGCCAAAGTAGAAAAAGTTAAGCCAAGCAACAGCACCAGCTACAAATTAGACCCAAACCACGCCAATGTACGTTTTGCGATTGACCACTTCGGTACAACGACCAACCAAGGTGGTTTCTACGGTGTAACGGGTGACTTGAACTACAACCCAGCCAAAAATACAGGCAGCATCAATGTTGATATTCCTGTCAATAACCTTGACACGGGTAACGAACATTTTACCAACCATTTAAAATCAGCTGAATTCTTTAACGCTGAAAAATACCCAACGGCTAATTTTAAATCAACCAAATTCCATTTCAAAAATGGCAAAGTAACGAAAGTTGACGGTAACTTGACGCTATTGGGCAAAACCAATCCAGTCAGTCTAAAAGCCACTAGATTTAACTGCTATAACAGCCCAATGATGAAAAATGCGCAAGTATGTGGCGGTGATTTTGAGACTACCATTGACCGCACCAAATGGGGCATGGATACCTATGTCAAAATGGGTTTTGCTAAAGACGTCAAACTCAACATCCAAGTTGAAGCGGTACAACAATAATTTTTTAGCAAACAATGAAAGTAATCAAAAAGATCAGCGTTGGCTGGTCTTTTTTTATGGCACGCTGATTGCAAATTTTTAACTATTCAATTTTTAACTATTCAATTTTTAGCTATTCGATTTTTAACTATTCTAAGCCGCTAAGTTGGCTTTAATAAGTCTGCGGTTTGATACAAAACCATACAGCACTATACAAAACGTAAATTTACAGTATCCGCACATAGCTTCATAATTTTCAAAAACCTAAACATTACTTTATTTAATTTATTTTTGAGGAAAACTTATGAAACCATTCAATACCACAGTAAAAAACACCTTATTAGCCGCAGCCTTGGTGGTGGGTTCTGCTAATTTGACCGGTTGTGGTTATAACTCTATGCAAGCGCAAGATGAGCAAATCAACGCCTCATGGTCAGAAGTAGTCAACCAATACCAGCGACGTGCTGACTTGATTCCAAACTTGGTGAAAGTCGTTGAGCGTTATGCCCAGCACGAACAAGCGACCTTAACCCAAGTCACACAAGCTCGTTCTCAAGCGACGACTATCAATGTGAGTGCCGATGTACTCAATGACCCAGCGGCTTTTCAACGCTATCAACAAGCGCAAGATCAATTGGGCAGTGCGTTATCGCGCTTAATGGCAGTGTCAGAGCGCTATCCTGATCTAAAAGCGGACAAACAATTCCAAGAATTGCAAGCACAGCTTGAAGGCACCGAAAACCGCATTACCGTGGCACGTGGTCGTTATATCCAAGATGTTCAAACTTATAACACTACCGTACGCCAATTCCCAACCAATGTCACCGCAAAAGTGTTTGGTATGCATACCCGTCCAAACTTTACCGTAGCCAATGAGGCGCAAATCTCAACTGCACCAACCGTTGATTTTGGCAATAACAATACCAATACCGCAAATGCGGGCGGTCAGCCAGTGCAAAACAATGGGAACACAGCCAATGCCGGTGGTCAGCCTGTCAATAATTCGGCTACCGCAACAGCGAAACCTTAATTCACCATTGTTAATGTTAACTGTATAGTTAAAGTTTGAGAGTTAAGAAGATTTTTTTAAATAGTCTGCTATCAGTCGGTGGCAAGCTCATTGAATAAGATTTGCATAAATTGTCAGACTAATTTTTTAATTTTTTAAAATAGTTGTTGAATTGACTACATCATAATAAAAAAATTGCATACTTTGAGGAAACACAGGTGTCATTGAATATTGTACAGACACAGCCCAATTTACAGAACTCCCATAAACAGCCGCAAAAATTGTCGTCTCGTTTGTTAGCCAAGCGGTTGGTAGTGAGTACGTTTACTGTACTGTCTATGAGCATTGGGCTTGCGATGCCTATCGCAGCCGTTGCAGAAACCGCCACAGCGACAGCCAATTCCGCAACCCTTAGCGCTAAGCCCACATTACAAGATCATAGTGTTGAGGACATGGTTGCGATTGCCAAAACCGCACAAACCAATGAAGCGCTCAATGATGCTGTACTCAATAATGATGCAATTAAAGAGACGTTAGGCAATGATGCACTGCCGATACCAGGGGTCAATACTCAAGCAACTGGCAATCGAACAAATAGCAATCAGGCAACAGCTACCGCTAATGCCCAGACGACTACGACACCTAAACAGTCAACCCAAGCCCCTATTGCCGCTGACAAATTAATCCTAAATAATCCTGTCATAGATGAAGCAAAAATTTTATCTGCCATTGACAAACAAGCGATTGAAACCAAACTGCGTAGTCTTAATGACCGCGGTTTGGCGCAAGCAGCCGTGGTCATTGTACCAACCACCAATGGCGAGGATATTTTTGACTATTCAATGAAAGTTGCTGATCGCTGGAAACTGGGCAAAAAAGACACCGATCAAGGTCTGTTGATGGTTGTTGCTGTCAATGACCGTAAAATGTACATTTTAACGGGCTATGGTCTTGAAGGTACCATTCCTGATGCCGTCGCTAAACGCATTATTAGCGATGACATAACCCCAAGATTTAAACAAGGCGATTATGCCGGTGGTATCACGGCGGGAATTAATCGCATTGAAGAACGCTTGACAACCGATCCGGCTATTTTAAAGCAAGCAGATGCCAATCGAGTCAATACCAATGCCAATAGCAATGCTCAGTCAAATCAAGAGGGCGGAATACCGCTTATCTTCCTAGGCTTTTTTGGCTTTGTCGCTGGTATGATTTTGACCAGTATATTAGGGCGCTTTTTTGGTTCGATTGCTACGGCAGGTGGCATTGTAACGCTTGGTACAATCTTTGGTGCAGGGTTACTAGGCAGTATATTTGTGGCATTTATTGTCTTTTTATTTTTGCTATTTCGAGGTGGCGGTGGTGGTCGCGGTGGCAGAGGCGGCGGTGGGGTTGTCTTCCTACCGGGTGGCGGATTTGGTGGAGGCGGTTTTGGCGGCGGTGGATTTGGTGGTGGTGGCTTTGGTGGCGGCGGTGGTGGCTTTGGCGGTGGTGGCGCTGGGGGCGATTGGTAATCAATAGTCAGTAATCGGCTAGTTATTAAAAATTATTTTAAATTTACCCCTTATCATCAACTATATACTTCATTATTTTTTATGGAATTTTCATGAGCACAAATGACCCAATAACAGCAACGAATGGTGCCAACGAAGAAACCATTGCTTACACCTCGCCGATGGCGACAGTGACTTCCACTGTGCCAAGTTGGGCCAGATGGTGGCGTCAAGTTGCGTTTATATCTAGCCTGCACAATCGGTGGTTAACGCCTACTGCCCAACAACAGCTAAATCAAGCAATTACCGAAGCTGAGCAAGGGCATCGCGGCGAAGTGGTGCTAGTGATTGAGAATCATTTGCCCATTTCGTCCGCTCGGCTACAAAACAGCCGAGACAGAGCAATCGGAGTTTTTGGGGATTATCGCGTCTGGGATACGCAGGATAATACTGGGGTGTTGGTGTATCTTAATATCTGTGAGCGGCGTCTGGAGATTGTCGCTGATAGAGGCATTAATAGCCATGTGATGCCAACCATGTGGCAAGCGATGTGCGACAAAGCTATCGAAGGTATTAAAGCCAATCGACACATCGATAGCTTGGTTGCACTATTGGGCGATGTGGGGCAATTGCTTCGTCAATATTACCAATTAGACAATGACCCAAACGGCAACGAAATCGCTGACAAGATGATTTTCATAAAGTAGTTTTAAACTTAATTAGTATAGTGCGATGATGTAATCCTACCAAAAGCGATGTTACCCATCGCTTTTTTTATTGCTCAGCTTTTAAGACCCAACAGTAAGCGGGTAAATTTCAAAAACTTGGGTATCAAAAATTATTAAGGATTATCTTTGCGGTGCTAAAAAATTGCATTAAGGCTAGATAAAAGAATCGACAAATTTTGCTAGGCGAAATGATAAAATTTTACATATAATGAAACCGACATACCGCCACTCAGCTTGTTAGACAATTAGGCAATTAGACCAGTCGTCATGTTAGCGATAAATCATTACTTATAAAAATTTTGAGGGAATCCCATGCCAACGCTCACCAATAATATTCCTGATAGTATCGGTCAATTTTATCTCGGTCAAGACGTGTACCCAGAGTCTACACAAGGTCAAGCAACCCTATATGATGCAGCTGACTTAACAACCCACGCGGTGATTATCGGGATGACGGGCTCGGGTAAGACGGGTTTGGGGATTAGCTTACTGGAAGAAGCTGCGCTTGATAATATTCCGGTGATTGCGATTGACCCCAAAGGTGATTTGGGCAATTTGGCATTGACGTTTCCAAATTTGGCAGCCAGTGACTTTGAGCCATGGATTGATAGCGGCATGGCAAGTCAAGCGGGTATGAGCGTGGCAGAGTTTGCCAAGAAAACCGCAGACAACTGGCAACAAGGGCTTGGCAACAGTTTTCAAACCCCGGAGCGTGTGCAAGCACTCAAAGCCGCCAATCGCGTTAGCGTCTATACCCCAGGTAGCGAGAATGGCTTACCGATTGCCCTACTTGGCAATCTCGTGCCGCCGCCCGATAGTGTCAAAAATGATGGCGAAAGCTATGCTGAGTATATCGATGCGACAGTGTCGGCACTGTTGGGGCTATTAAAAGTTGATGGGGATAACCTTGCGCCAGAGCATGTGTTTTTGGCACAGCTACTTAAAAACGCCTGGGATAACAACCAAACTTTAACCTTGGTGGATTTGATTACCCAAATCCAAACGCCAGCGTTTGACAAAATCGGCATCCTGCCGCTGTCACAAGTATTTGCGGATAAAGACCGTGGCGCACTGGCGATGAAGCTCAATACGCTTTTGGCATCACCGAGTTTTGCCAGCTGGCTTAAAGGCATGCCGCTGGATGCTGGCGCACTGTTTTATGATAAAAACGGCAAAGCACAAACCAGTGTGCTCAATATTGCCCATCTATCCGATGATGAGCGTTTATTTTTTGTCACCTTGTTACTCACCAATTTATTGGGCTGGATGCGCCGTCAGCAAGGCACCTCGACCTTGCGGGCAATTTTGTACATGGATGAAGTGTTTGGCTATTTACCGCCGATTGGCAATCCACCGACCAAAGTATTGCTGTTAACCCTGCTAAAACAAGCGCGTGCATTTGGTTTGGGGATTGTGTTATCGACCCAAAACCCAGTGGACTTGGACTACAAAGCATTATCCAACGCGGGTACTTGGTTTATCGGACGGTTGCAGACTGCCCAAGACCGTGAACGGGTGATGGATGGCTTGCTCTCTGCCAGCGGCAGCAGTGGACTGGACAAAGCGGCGCTCAATGCGTGGTTTGATAAACTCGGTAAACGCCGATTTTTACTGCACAATGTGCATGATGCTAGCCCTGTGATTTTTAGCACCCGCTTCACGCTCAACTACCTATCAGGGCCGCTTAGCAAACAAGCCATAGCACAGCTCAAAGCCAATAGCCAAGCGATTGCACCTACCGACCTAGCGCAAGCGCAAGCCACCACGCCTGCCATCAATCCATTAGCAAGCACCATGAGTCAGCCGCCGGCCTTGCCCAAAGATGTGGGCTTGTATTATGCACCCAAAGACGGGGCGGGCGATGGTCAAACCTTCTATGAGCCTACTGCCTTTGCCTATGCGCGGGTATTTTTTAATGACAAAAAATCAGGCGCTCAAAGTCAGCAGCAGCTATTATTAACCACAGCATTTGGTGAGCCGCCGTTGGTGGTAGATTGGCATCAAGCGATTTTAAGTGATTTGACCTTTGAGCAGTTACAATCGGCTCCGCACCAACCCGCTGTGCTCAAACAACTACCTACCCAAGCGCTCGACAAGGCATCATGGAAAGCTTGGGAAAAAGATGTGAAAGAAGCCATCCGTCAGCAGCAAGTGTTAAATCTGTGGTATGTCGATAGTTTAAAGCTGTATAGCGGAGTGGCAGAGAGCGAAGACGCCTTCCGCAATCGGCTCATCGTACCGCTGCATGAACAGCGTGATATCGCCATTGCCCAGCTGCGTGATAGCTTTGCTAAAAAACAAGACGCGCTAGCCAAAAAACTGCAAGCCGCCAATGAAAAATACCAACAACAAGCCGCCGAGTCGAGCAAAGGCTGGCTTGATGCAGGGGTCAGTATTGGCTCTGCGGTCTTAGGGGCGTTTATGGGGCGCAAAACTTTGTCACAGACCAATATCAATAACGTCAAACGTGCCATGAACTCGGTGGGCGATATCAATGCCAACAAACAAACCGTCGCAGAGCTTGATGCGATTCGCCAGCAGCTGCAACAGGAGTTAGACAACATTGGGCAGCAGTTACAAAGCCAAATCGATAGCTTGGCAACCACGTATGATGCTCAGTCAATAGCACTTGATACTGTACAGATTGCCCCAGCAGCGAAGGACATCACGGTGTTGTTGGTCGGCGTGTTGTATCAGCCGCTATAAACAGACGCAATATAAACCTTTTGACCCCATCAAATTTCGCGGAATGCGGTATGACCTCAACGTCTGAATACGAACAGCAATCCCAAGCGTTTTCACAGTCTTATCAGTTGGCGCAGACAGGCGATGCCGAAGCGCAATATCAGACTGGGTTTTATTATGCCCAAGGCATTGGCGTGGCTCAAAATTACCGCAGCGCGGGGTTTTATTGGCTAAATGCTGCCAAGCAGTCACACCCTGCCGCGCAAACTTATCTGGGGCTATTGTTTGAACAAGGCTTGGGCTACCAGCAGGATTTGAATAAAGCCATCCATTGTTACCAAACCGCTAGCGAATTGGGTTTTACCGAAGCCAAAGTACGTTTGGCGATGCTATATTTGACAGGCAAAGGCTTAGCGCAGGATAGCAAAAAGGCGATTTTACTGTTTATCCAAGCGGCAGAACAGGGCGAAGCGGTTGCCCAATACAATTTGGGTATCGCTTATGAGAGAGGACTGGGCGGGCTCAAGCACAATGATGATTTGGCACACTTTTAGTACCAGCAAGCGGCTTATCAAAACCATCCACAAGCAATGGCACGCTTAGCGGCAGATAAATTTGCCCAAAAGCCGACACCTAATACCACGCCAACTAGCACAATGCCAACTAGCACAATGCCAGAGAATTACAGGGTAGGCGATAATTTAGCACATCAAGCGGCATCAGATACGACGCCTGATTTTACTATTGATGATGTATTCACTCCCCAAAGTCAGCCCATCAATTTTGATGACGATGATGTGCCCGTCCATCCTGATAGTGACACGATTTTTGCGCGAGGTGTTGCGATTATTCAGGCGGACTTAAAACGCGCCTTTAACTTTTTTGAGCAAGCAGCATTACTTGGTCATGCCAAAGCCGAATACAATATGGGATTGGCTTTTTTATATGGACTCGGTGGCAATCATGTTTGTACTGAAACGGCACTGGAATGGCTAGAAAAATCCGCCAATCAAAGTTTTCGCCCTGCCTATCTTGCGTTAGGCTGGCTGTACCAAGGTGGCAATCCGTATCTCAATGACAGTAGTGATGACATTGGTGAAACTATCATTGTCGATTGTGACAATGCCATCAGCCAATACGAAATGGCGAGCGAGCTTGGACACGCGCAAGCCCAATATTTTCTTGCCAACATCTATGCCAGTGGCAATGGCGTCGCTGCCGATGCTGACAAAGCAAGCGCTTGGCTAAAGCAATCTGGCAAACATGGTTATGCTGCAGCGCTCACTGAGTTACGCCCATCTGTGCCAGAGACTGCTCATGCCCACAATGCCTATCATCAGACTTAGGTCATCATACCTAGGTGGTCTCCTTAATAGCTTTTGATAGACTATTTTTGTTATCAAGCCTTTCTTATTCAACCGTTCATTGATGGCTTTTTAACAGCCATTGCTTTATTTTTCGCCAACTGCACCAATTATAATGCCTATGCGCCAAATGTAGCCAAAATGAGATACGCTGCGCCTAGGATGCGTTCACGAATTTGTAGGATGATTGACCTATAATGACAACACATTAAAAGGAAAAAGCATGACACCCGTAGATATTATTACTAGTAAAGAAATGAGCGATATTGCACAAATTGTCAAACTTCATGATATTGATGTTCCCTTGGTGGCTGTTTATTGCGGCTCTCGCAAAGGCAATGACCCCGTCTATGTCCAATCGGCGCATGAGCTGGGTAGGGGGTTGGTTGAAGCGGGATTAGGTCTGGTATATGGCGGTGCAGTGATTGGCTGTATGGGCGCGGTTGCCGATGGTGTAATTGAAAAAAACGGTATTGCCGTGGGCGTGATTCCTGAGTTTATGATGGATCGAGAAGTGGCGCATGGCGGGCTGACGCGTCTGCATTTGACCGATACCATGCATACCCGTAAAGCTATCATGGCAGAGTACGCCAGTGCCTTTATCACCTTGCCAGGTGGGCTTGGTACGCTTGAGGAAATCATGGAAATTGCCACTTGGCGACAGCTGTATCAACATGAAAAACCGATGATTATTCTCAATATCAATGGTTTTTATGACAAATTGGTTGAACATCTACAGTTTACCGCTGAGCAAGGCTTTATGAAGCCAGAAGATTTACAGCGATTAATCGTTTGTAATACTGTCGCAGAAGCCATTGAACTACTCAAACCAATTGTTAACATGCCAGACACGATGAATGTGAATAAAATCTAACCTTGTTAGCAACAAAAAAAAGACCTCAGTTAAAGGTCTTTTTTTGTATCTTTTTTTTATCAATGTTATCTAGTCGAAAATCTTACCACGATTCATAATCCCATTGGGGTCAAAGACTTGCTTGATGGCGCGTAAATAATCAATTTCTTCATCAGGACGGGTGTAATTAAGATACGGCTTTTTGGTCATACCCACGCCATGCTCGGCTGAGATAGAGCCGTTGTATTTTTGCACCGTTTCAAACACATACTTGTTGACCACTTGGCATTTTTCAAAAAATTCGTCTTTGCTAAGGTTTTCTGGTTTTAAAATATTTAAATGTAAATTACCATCGCCGATATGCCCAAACCAGCACACTTGAAAATCCGGATAGTTTTGGCTAACAATGGCATCGATATCCGCGATAAACTCTGGCACACGGCTGATGAGCACGGAGATGTCATTTTTGTACGGGGTAAATACTGAGATGGTTTCAGAGATATACTCACGCAGTTTCCATAGCTCTTGGGCTTGGTGAATGGATTGGCTCATCACCCCATCAAGCACCCAGCCTTCGCTCATACAGTCTTCAAAAATCTGCATCGCCATGTCCATAATCGGCTCGTAAGGCGCTTCAAATTCGAGTAGCGCATAAAATGGCGCATCGGTTTCAAACGGTTTTTGCACATGCCCTGTGGCAAGTAATTTATCAACGGCGACATCATCAAAAAATTCAAACGCGGTCAAATCCATTTTACTTTGAAAGGCTGACAAGATTTGCATAATATTGGCAAACTCTGGCACGCCAAGCACCATGACAGTTAGGTTTTTGGGCTGGCGCTCTAGCTTGACTTGCACTTCGGTGACAATCCCAAGCGTACCTTCTGCACCGATAAGCAAATGACGCAAGTCATAACCGGTGGCATTTTTTATCATGCCTTTATTGAGGTGCAAAATATCGCCTTTACCTGTCACCACGGTCATACCCAAAATCCAGTTGCGGGTCATGCCGTATTTGATGACTTTGATACCGCCGGCATTGGTGCCAATATTGCCACCAAGCTGGCTTGAACCGGCTGACGCAAAGTCCACCGGATAGTATAACCCTTGACTGTCAGCAAAGTCTTGCAGCGCTTTGGTGACAATACCGGCTTCCACTTCCACCATACGGTCTGCAGGGTAGAAGCCCAATACTTGGTGCATTTTATCAAGGCTAATTACCACCTCGCCATTGGCGGCAACCGCCCCTGCAGATAGACCGGTACGACCACCGCTTGGGGTAATGACGATGTTTAGCGTATTACATAGCTTGACGATGGCTTGCACTTGCTGGGTGGATTTTGGGAAGACAATGGCGCTGGCGTTGGGCTCAAAATGCTTGGTCCAATCTTTGCCCCAAAAGCCCAAACTGTCCGCATCGGTTTTGATTTGGTGTTCGTCAAATCCTTGCTGGCGTAGTTGTTCAATGAGCGTATTGATGGCGGTCTGATTAGCAGTCATGGTGTGGCTTTTACCCATATTTTTAGACAGATTGAAAAGGTTTTTGAGGCTCTATCATAGCATAACTAACGGCATAAATTTTGACAAAAACACTGGCGATTGATGAAGAATTTTTTACCCATAAGACAAAAAAATCATGCCATCTTGCGGGAATTTCACCACAAAAAACCCGGCAAGTGTGATAGGATAATTGACTAAAAATACTGACTAGGGGTTGTTATGGCACAAAATCTATCACTTGAGAAAGACAAAATCCGCTTTTTGATGCTTGAAGGCTTGCATGACAATGCGTTTAAAGTGCTGTCAGAGGCAGGTTATCACAATGTTGAGAATATCAAAACCGCCTTAGACCCTGAAGAGCTTAGCGAAAAAATCAAAGACGCCCATTTTATCGGCATTCGTTCTCGCACCCATTTGACCCGCGATATTTTAGAAAAAGCCGAAAAGCTCATCGCCATTGGCTGTTTTTGTATTGGCACCAACCAAGTGGACTTGGAAGCTGCCCGTGAACTGGGTATCCCTGTCTTTAACGCCCCTTACTCTAACACCCGCTCTGTCGCGGAGCTTGTCCTTGCCGAAATCATCATGCTGATGCGCGGTATCCCTGAAAAAAATGCCGTGGTACACCGTGGCGGCTGGAACAAATCTGCCAAAGACAGCTATGAAGTGCGCGGCAAAACTTTGGGTATCGTGGGTTATGGCTCTATTGGTACTCAGTTATCGGTACTCGCTGAAAGCCTTGGTATGAAAGTCATCTATCATGATGTGGTCACCAAATTGCCATTGGGCAACGCCACCCAAGTGGGAAGCCTAGAAGAACTGCTTGGTAAAGCCGATGTGGTCACCCTGCATGTACCAGATTTGCCAAGTACGCGTAACATGATTACCGCTACAGAATTGGCTGCCATGAAGCCAGGCGCGCATCTTATTAATGCGGCGCGTGGTAAATGTGTGGATATTGATGCGCTAGCGGCAGCCTTACAGAGCGGTCATATCTTGGGCGCGGCGATTGACGTGTTCCCCAAAGAGCCAAAATCAGCGGATGAAGAATTTGAATCACCACTGCGCGCGTTTGACAATGTGATTTTGACACCGCATATCGGTGGCTCAACCCAAGAAGCACAAGCCAATATCGGTCTTGAAGTGGCAGAAAAATTTGTGCGTTACTCTGATATGGGTGATACCGCAACGTCTGTGAACTTCCCAAATGTTAGTATGCCGCAAAAAGAAGGCACGCATCGTCTGCTACATATTCACCAAAACGTGCCTGGCGTGTTGTCACAGATTAACAAATCCTTTGCCGATGCCAATATCAATATCTTTGCCCAAAGCCTGATGACGGAAGAAGATGTGGGCTATTTGGTGATGGATGTGGGTAGCGGCGATTCTGCGCAAGCGGTTGAAGCCTTAAAAAACATCCCAGAAACTATCCGTGTAAGGGTGTTGTTTTAATAACATTTTTTGAAAAAAAGGGCGTATTAAATACGTCTTTTTTTATTTTGGTTGCTAAGCTATAGTTTATGAAGTGGGTATATTGCCCCTGTAAGCATTTCTTATAGTCAAGCTTAAACTATTCAGAAAATTTTTGAATAGCGTGTGAGTTATAAATCCTAAAATTGCTTTTTCACGTCATCAAAAATACGATTAATACTGGTCTTTGGTTCAATAGCAACTTTTTGAAACATCGCTTTGGAGCTATGATGTTTTAGGTGTTTTCTAAAGAGATTTAATAATGACTTACCTCGAATTTGTAACGGATAGTTTTCTTTTAAATTGCTTTGCAATTCGGTTGGATATATTTCATTGGCTGTTAATGCTATAAATTTGGAATATTCATTTCCTAATACTTCATTTGGGTCACGGGCGATTTCTCGTTCTTTGGTTAGGTTTTCACCATTTAACGTTGCTTGTAACGCCAATGCGTACCAATGAATGAACTTCTCTTTGTCTGCCAAAAATTGATTTTTAATAGAGCTGTCTTCTATTTCAAGGATTTGTTCACATCCATAATCAATGAACACATCATTTTCAATAGAGTAACCATTGGTAAAAATCAAAATATCCTGTTGATACTTTGATGGAATACCAGTATTTACCCAAGTATCCTTGTCAGCAATGAAAATTAGTTTTTTTGCTTGCAATTTGGGATTTGTTTTAATGCTATCAAAAATACCTAATACTTTTCCTCTACCCCCAGCCGGTAGAACATCAACGATATCTTCTAATAATTCCTCTATTTTGCGATAAATAATAATGTCATATTTACCTTCTACAACAATAGTAGGTAATGAAGACCTTTCGAGCGTACTTATTAATTCCTCTAAGCTTACCTCTCTTTTTCCAGTATCAGTCATTTTGTAAACACCCATCACCCTTATCACTTGATAGAACAAGTTCTTTATCAGGATACTTATTGTATATAAAAGGTGAATGAGTTGCTATAATGAATTGATTACTTGAATTTTGTCTCATGAGTGTAGGAAAAAGTATACGCTGCCAATCTACATGTAGACTTAACTCAGGTTCATCAATAATAAAAATAGTATCTTGGTAAAAAGCATTATAAGCTAAGAAACTTAGCATTTGCTTTTCCCCTGCAGAAAGCAAATTTGAGTTGATAGTTTCTACTGCACTCCCAAAAGTCAAATTACCAATTTTTATACCAGATATTTTTAGTATATCTAATATATATTGTCTAGCGACTTCTAATGGCTTCATAATATCTACTCGTCTCTGTTCAGACTTAGCCATCATGGTATGTATTTTTTTTAGTTCTTCTTGAACCTTTTCAGTATTTGTTTCTTTTTGAAGCTCTTTAAGTTTTTCTGACATATTTAAATTAGAAAGGTTTTGTAGGGTTGTTACTTCCTCTACTAACTCAGCATTTTTATCACGCAAAAATCTTTCAATATCAATCGTGCCTAAAGAGGCAACAAATTGATGATTTCTATTAGTTAGCATATCTGATAGTTCCATTAAAGAAACTTCTAATCTTCTTGATGAAGACATACCTGCACGAATATTCTTACGTTTAGCTTGAACACCTCCCTCGATACGCCGAAATGTTGGCAAAAATAATGAACCACCATGTTTTGACAAAATACTATTTGGATTTTCTTGTTGTATATCTTTTTTATCAGCAATATTTTTTAACTGAGTAACTAAAAACTCTAAAGCTTCATCTTCATCTTCTTCATCTATAACCCAATCATCAATTTCTATAGGATCTTGCTCATTAACTTTTAAATACAAACTACAATTATTCCTAGTTGTCCTAGAGATGATACAGCTATAATCAGTTGTTTGAAGTTTTATTTTTCTAAAATTTATTTCTCTTATTGCAAAAGAAATGTTGCCGCTTACAATATACCAAATTAGCTTTAAAATAGTAGTTTTACCAGCACCGTTACGACCGGTAATGATATTCAAATCATTATTAAAATCAAGCCTAATGAATTCCTTACTACCATTTAAACCATCAATTTCCACATACTGTATTTTCATAATAAAACCTATACTTTAAATAAAAAATTGCTGATAACTCTATACTACCTTAAAAAAATGAAAAGCATATAGTTACCAGCAAATATTTTATAAACTAAATTTACTTCGCAATCTTTTTATATTTCATGCGTTTTGGCTCGGCATCCGCGCCCAATTGTTTTTTGCGGTATGCCTCAAACTCTGAGTAGTTACCATCAAACCAAATCGGACCCTCATCCTCAAACGCCAAAATATGGGTGGCAATACGGTCTAAGAACCAGCGGTCATGCGATACCACCATCACCGTACCGGGAAACACTTCCACCGCATCTTCAAGCGCGCGCAACGTCTCAACATCAAGGTCATTCGATGGCTCATCGAGTAACAGCACGTTTGCCCCTTGTTTTAAGGTTTTGGCAAGTTGCAGACGGTTACGCTCACCACCCGACAGGCTACCGACCAGTTTTTGTTGGTCTTGACCTTTAAAGTTAAAGCGTCCGATATAGGCACGGCTAGGCGTGGTGTATTCGCCCACGGTAATCATATCAAGACCGTCGGAGACTTCTTCCCACACGGTTTTTTTGTCATCCAGCTCATCGCGTACCTGTCCGACATACGCCACTTTCACTGATTCACCGACTTCAACTGTGCCCGTATCTGGCTTGTCTTTGCCTGTAATCATGTTAAACAAGGTCGTTTTACCCGCACCATTGGGTCCGATAATCCCCACAATCGCCATCGGAGGTACAGTGAAGGATAGGTTTTCGTATAGCAAACGGTCACCAAATGATTTTGAGATATTGTTGACTTCAATGACTTTGTTGCCAAGACGTGGTCCTGGTGGAATGTAGATTTCAGCGGTTTCGTTACGCTGTTGGAATTCTTTGGAGTTTAATTCCTCAAAACGTTGCAAGCGAGATTTGGACTTGGCTTGTTGACCTTTTTGGTTTTTACGCACCCATTCAAGCTCTTGTTTCAGCGCTTTGGCAAAGGCTTCTTCTTGTTTTTGCTCTTGCTCTAGGCGTTTATTTTTTTGCTCAAGCCACTCGGTGTAGTTACCTTGGTAAGGATAGCCATAGCCACGGTCAAGCTCCAAAATCCATTCGGCAACGTTATCAAGGAAATAGCGGTCATGGGTAATCGCCACGATGGTGCCGCTATAATCTTTTAAGAAATGCTCAAGCCAAGCGACTGATTCGGCGTCCAAGTGGTTGGTAGGTTCGTCAAGGAGCAGCATATCAGGTTTTGATAGTAACAGACGGCACAGGGCGACGCGGCGTTTTTCACCACCCGATAATTTGCTCACGTCAGCATCCCACGCGGGTAGGCGCAGCGCATCGGCGGCTTTTTCTAGTTGGTTGTTGAGGTTATGGGCATCCCATGCTTGGATGATGTCTTCCATTTTGCCTTGCTCGGCGGCAAGTTTGTCAAAGTCGGCATCGGGTAAGGCATATTCGCCATAGATTTCATCAAGGCGCGCCAATGCATCTAAGGCTTCACGCACACCATCTTCCACATTGCCGCGCACGTCTTTGGCAGGGTCTAGCTGCGGTTCTTGGGCAAGGTAGCCAATCTTGATACCCGCTTGCGCACGCGCTTCACCGTTATACTCGGTGTCCACGCCTGCCATGATTTTAAGCAAGGTTGATTTACCGGCACCGTTGAGACCCAGCACACCGATTTTTGCACCGGGGAAAAAAGACAGGCTGATGTCTTTTAGGATTTCCCGTTTGGGTGGAACAATTTTTGATACCTTGTTCATGGTATAAATATATTGAGCCATGTTCTTCCTGTTTAAGTTAGCTAATAGCAAATGAAGGTAAGGCGTATCATCCACGCCAAAAAATTTGAAAAATGGTAAGATTTAACCGCTTATTATCGCATTGTTAACGGGGTGGGGCAAGGCAAAAGCCTAGTGAAAAATCATTTGCAAACCCCATACCGAATAGGCAAAAACTTTTACAAGTCATGGACAGTGGTTGTGCTACTATCAAACAGCAAATAATCAAGCGACAAATAACCAAATCACAGATAGCATACTAGACAAAAAAATACACAAGGAGACAACCATGTCGGATTTACAATTATCGATTCACCATAACGAACAATCACAACGTTTTGAAACCACCGTTGACGGCACTACTGCTTACATTAGCTATGTGGATAATGGTGATGTCATCGTATATGACCATACCATTGTGCCAGACGCGATTGGCGGGCGCGGCATTGCAGGGGCGTTGACCAGGCACGCGTTAGACTACGCCCGTGAGCAAGGTAAAAAAGTCGTGCCAGCCTGCTCTTACGTGGCAAGCTATCTACAGAAACACCCCGAATACAGTGATTTAAAAGCTTAAAACTTTATCAATGGGTCAATACGCCAATAAAAAAACCACATAAGTTAATGTGGTTTTTTTATAGATTAGGGTTTGCTGATTATTTTTTCTTGGTAGGTCCAAGTAGCATACCCATTTGACGACCTTCAACTTTTGGTTGTTGCTCAACATTAGCAACATCGGTCGTATCGGCAATGACTTTTTCAAGCTGCTGCAAGCCAATTTGTTGGTGAGCCATCTCACGACCACGGAAGCGAATGGTGACTTTGACTTTGTCTTGGTCTTCCAAAAACTCACGGATTTTACGAAGTTTGACTTGATAGTCGGCTTCTTCCGTGCCAGGACGCAATTTGATTTCTTTAAGCTGCGTTTGTTTTTGGTTCTTTTTGGCTTCTTTGGCTTTTTGTTTTTGGTCGTACAGATATTTTCTGTAGTCCATCACTTTGGCAACAGGAGGCTGAGCGTCTGGTACTATCTCGACCAAATCCAACTCAGCATCACGGGCGGCCTGCAAAGCCGTTTTTATATCCACAACACCAACTTGTTCGCCGTCTTCTTTGACTAAGCGTACCTCTTTGGCACGAATTTCCTCGTTGATGTCTAATCGGTTTGAACTCTTAATAATACTTACTCCTACGCTGTTTTTGATTTGACGCGCCCTTTTTGGGCGGTCGCTTGGTTAACCAAGTCGATAAAGGCATCAATACTCATCACGCCAAGGTTGTCACCTTCACGAGTACGGACGTTAACTTGGTTGCTTTCTACTTCTTTATCACCCATGACAATCATATAAGGAATACGTTCAAGGGTGCGTTCTCTAATTTTAAAGCCAATTTTCTCATTACGCAAATCGGTGATGACACGAAGTCCGGCTTGATTCAATTGTTCGGCGACTTTTTGACAGGCTTCGGCTTGGTTGTCGGTAATATTCATCACCACGACTTGCTGCGGTGCAAGCCAGACTGGCATCCAGCCCGCGTAATGCTCAATGAGCATACCGATAAAGCGTTCAAATGACCCCAAAATCGCACGGTGTAGCATCACAGGGCGCTCACGTTCGCCTTGCTCATTGACAAACTCCGCACTTAGTCGTTCTGGCAGGTTAAAGTCAAGCTGCAGTGTACCGCATTGCCATACGCGACCAAGACAGTCTTTAAGGCTAAACTCGATTTTTGGTCCATAAAATGCGCCTTCACCTGGCAGATACTGCCAGTCAAGCCCTGCATTATCCAACGCGTCTGCTAAGTCTTTTTCTGCCAAGTCCCACAGTTCGTCAGCACCGACCCGTTTTTCTGGACGAGTCGAGAGTTTCATTTGCACGTCATCAAAACCAAAGTCTTTATACACATCAAGGGTAAGCTTGATAAAGTCTTGGGCTTCTTGTTTGATTTGCTCATTACTACAAAAAATATGGGCGTCATCTTGGGTAAAGCCACGCACCCGCATGATGCCATGGAGCGAACCTGACGGCTCATTACGGTGGCATGAGCCAAACTCAGCAAGACGCAATGGCAAGTCACGGTAAGATTTTAACCCTTGATTGAACACTTGCACGTGACACGGGCAGTTCATCGGCTTAATCGCATAGTCACGTTTTTCACTGTGGGTAGTGAACATCATGTCGCCATAATTTTCCCAGTGACCTGATTTTTCCCATAGGCTTCTATCGACAATTTGCGGGGTTTTGATTTCAAGATAGCCGTTATCTTTTTGTACTTTGCGCATATACTGCTCAAGTACTTGCCACATCGTCCAGCCATTGGGATGCCAAAACACCATACCAGGCGCTTCTTCTTGCATATGAAATAAATCAAGCGCTTTACCGATTTTACGATGGTCGCGTTTTTCCGCTTCTTCGATACGCTGAATATAAGCTTTTAGGTCTTTTTTATCTGCCCAAGCGGTACCGTAAATACGTTGTAGTTGCTCATTTTTGGCATCACCGCGCCAGTAGGCACCACTCATTTTGGTGAGTTTAAAGGCTTTTAAGAAACGGGTATTGGGCACGTGTGGTCCACGGCACATATCAACATATTCTTGGTGATAGTATAAACCCATTTGGGTTTCATTCGGCATATCTTCGATAAGACGTAATTTATAAGTCTCGCCACGGTCTTGGAATACTTTGATAACCTCGTCGCGCGGTGTCATTTTTTTGATGACATCGTAATCTTGGTTAATCAATTGCGTCATGCGCGCTTCGATTTTTTCCATGTCTTCTGGCGTAAACGGGCGCTCGCTGTAGATATCGTAATAAAAACCCTCTTCAATCACAGGACCGATAACCATCTTCACTTCAGGATAGAGCTGTTTGACAGCATGACCCAGTAAGTGAGCGGTCGAGTGGCGAATGATTTCCACACCTTCCTCGTCTTTTGGCGTGATGATTTGGACGGTTGCGTCTTCGCTAATCGGGTCACACGCATCAACTAATTTGCCGTTGACACGTCCTGCAACGGTGGCTTTGGCAAGCCCTGCGCCGATGCTTTGCGCCACTTCCATGACTGACGTTTGTCCATCAAATTGTTTAATATCGCCGTTTGGTAAGGTAATGGCTACCATAATTGCTCCTGTTGTCCTTTGGCAGTGATGACCGTTACTATCGGTCATGTAACCGTGAGAGATGGGAATAAAAAAAGGGAAAAACTCTGCCCTTCCAAACTTACCGTGTCTAGATAGGCATTACAATCCCATGAATTCGTCGCTCTGCAAAAAGCGTAAACGAGCTATTATAACAAATTGCGCTGATGAAACCAACTTGCTGATAGAATTGCTTGCAGTGATGACAGAAACTGAGGCAGCTCATGATAGCCGCGTAAAAAACACTGCAATAGACGACAGCCAATGCTTGGTATCTACAATTTGACTGAGTATCTTTAATTTGATTGAGTGTCTTGACACTAAGCTGTGGGGTCTTTACACCAACAAGTTACAGGAATAATCTAGATTACCCGTGGCAAAACTTATATAACTACAGCATAGTGAGTGCTATGCTTCATAACAACACGATTGATTAAGGGCATTTTTATGTCAGTTGATTTTTCCAATACATTAATTGTGGCGGTCTCTGCCACGGCATTGTTTGACCTATCGGAGTCTGAGCGTTTTTTTCAACAAGCGTTAACCGAAGATCCAGAAACGGCGATTGATAAATTTCGCAAATACATGATTGAACGCGAAAATGACCCCTTGCAAACAGGGACAGGTTATCCGCTTATCAAAGCCTTACTCAATCTCAATCACCATTGTGCAGCCGATGACAAGGGCGAGGGCATAGCTGCGCCTATGGTTGAAGTGGTGATTATGTCAAAAAACAGCCCAGATACCGGTATTCAAGTATTAAATGCGCTGCGTAGTCATGGACTACCGATTAGTCGCTCGGCATTTACCTCAGGCGAAGGGGTGGCGGATTATGTGGCGGATTTTAAGGTGGATTTGTTTTTGACCACCAATCATGACGATGCCCAGCAAGTCACCGATGCAGGCGTGTGTGCCTGCGCGATATTAGATGCGCCGCCCATTGATATGAAAGAGCTAGACACCAATCAGCTACGCATTGCATTTGATGGCGATGCCGTGTTATTTGATGAAGCAGGGGAGCTATTGTCTCGCCAGCAAGGACTCAAAGCGTTTCATGATTATGAAGCCAAAATGAGTGATGTACCGATGAATAAAGGCCCGTATGCGGATTTTTTAATCAAACTCTCTAAACTACAAAAACGCCTGCCTGCTAAAATCAAGCATCCACCGATTCAAATTGCACTGGTGACGGCACGCAATGCGCCTGCTGATTTGCGCGCGATTAAGACATTACGTGATTGGGGCGTCAATGTGGATTTGGCATTCTTTTTAGGTGGCTTGGATAAACGCCATGTACTGCAAACCTTTGCCCCGCATATTTTCTTCGATGACTCCATTCATAATTACGAATCTGCTAAAGGCGTAGTACCTTCAGGGCTAGTGCCTTATAGTTCAAAATCAAAATTGTATGTCAAACAAGCTGATGTCACGGCAACCCAAAACCTTGTTGAGATTCATCAAGCATGAAATTCATAGGTTTTATAAAAAACCCCATATAAAAAAATACCGCTTATTGCAAGCGGTATTTTTTATTGAACATTGGATTAGTGGTCAGATGCACCTGACGCACCGATACCGGTTAATGAACGTACATACTGTGCATCAAAGCCTTTTCTATCTAGCTGAGCGCGTGGTGAGTTGTCAGTGATAGATGCGATCCACGCTAGAATGAAGGTCACAGGCATACTAAATAACGCCACGTTTTTGTATGGGAAAGCGGGTGATTCGTGTTTCATGATATCTACCCAAACCGCAGGTCCTAAGATAATCAGTAACACTGCGACTGCTAAGCCTGCAAACCCACCGATTACCGCACCACGAGTGGTTAGACCACGCCAGAACATCGCTAAGAAAAGAATCGGGAAGTTAGCCGATGCCGCGACCGCAAATACCAAACTTGCAATGAACGCAAGGTTTTGGTTTTCAAAGATAATACCGGTCACGATCGACAATAAACTTAACGCAACCACGGTAATTTTTGATGCACGCATCTCTTCTTCAGGTCTCGCTTGACCTTTTCTGATAACACTAGCATACAAGTCATGGCTGACCGCTGAGGCGCCTGATAAAGTCAGACCTGCCACAACCGCTAGTATAGTCGCAAAAGCAACCGCCGAGATAAAGCCTAAGAATAGGTTACCACCCACGGCATGCGACAAGTGAATCGCTGCCATGTTGGCACCACCGATAAGTGCTTGTGAGCTTACGCCATCTTTAACCACTGTCGTGAAATAATCTGGATGTTCAGCTAGGATAACGATGGCACCCAAGCCAATAAGAACAATTAAGAAGAATACGTATGAAATACAGCTTGCAGCTACCAACACTGATTTACGCGCAGCTTTGGCATCTGGCACCGTAAAGAAACGCATCAATACGTGTGGTAAACCTGCTGTACCAAACAATAGACCCAAACCTAATGAGATAGATTCAATGGGGTTATTAACCAACTTACCAGGCGACAAAATTGATTCGTGTTTGCTATGGGCAGCAACAGCTGACTTGAATAAATTTTCAAAACTAAAACCAACATGGTTCATGACCATGAGGGCCATGAAAGTCGCACCTGACATCAGCAAAATAGCTTTGATAATCTGTACCCAAGTGGTGGCTAGCATACCCCCAAACAATACGTAAACCATCATTAACACACCAACGATGATGACTGCGTAAATATAATCTAATCCAAATAATAATTGAACCAGTTTACCCGCGCCGACCATCTGCGCAACCAAGTAGAGCGCAACGACGACCAAGGTACCGGATGCAGCAAAAATACGTACTGGGGTTTGGGAAAAACGATAAGATGCCACATCTGCGAAGGTAAATTTACCCAAGTTACGTAGCCGCTCAGCGATTAAGAATAAAATAATTGGCCAGCCAATCAAGAAGGCTAGCGTATAAATCATGCCATCATAACCGACGGTAAAAACCATACTCGATAACCCCAAAAAGGTTACCGCTGACATATAGTCCCCGGCAATAGCAATCCCGTTTTTGGTACCTGAGATACCGCCGCCCGCGGTATAGAAGTCGCTTGCGGTTTTGTTTTGTTTTGATGCCCAGTAAGTAATACCGAGTGTTGCAAAAACGAAAATCAAGAACATGATAATGGCTGAGATATTCAGCGGTTGTTTTTTTACTTCGCCTTCTAGGGCGCCCGCTGCCCATGCTGGCATCTGTGCCATCAGACCCACTAGCGTCAAGCTTACGGCAGTTGAAACCTTGCCGATACGCTTGTGCAAGCCTTTAACAGCCAGGCCGTTATATTGTTGTTTTAACATGCCACCCTCCATGGTGTCAAAAATGATGTCAAAATTGTTATAAAAAGCACAATTTTAAAATTGAAAACCCAACACAATCCCTGTGAGGTTATACTTTACCACTGTTGATATCATCGATTACTTTACGAGTCATCGTGTCAAATTCGCCGTTTGCTTTGCTGACATATATCCAAGTGATGACTGGTACAAAAATCATAATGGCAACAACAATGTAAAAGCCAACAGGGACAGTCGAGCCTGCTGACAGTGGCGCAGCAAACATTTCAGGATCAAAGCCCACGAGTAACAGATAGCCAAACCACACAATTAAAGTAATGATAGAAAAAGTAATACCAAACCCATAAAATATAGTATTATAGCTATATGAAAGAATCAAACCC
>NZ_DAMBBC010000015.1:0-70075 GCF_032057165.1 Moraxella sp. CTOTU48717
CTATTCTATCTTATTTGCTACGATTTTTTGGTCTAGTTTTCTGGGAGTATTATAAACTTACAACAACTGCGGAAATACACTTTTTAAGCCGCCAACAAAAATCTCTACCGCAACGGCCGCAAGTAGCATCCCCATGATACGATTGAGCACATTAAGCCCGGTATCACCTAAGAAACGACTCACCTGCCCCGCTGCCATAAAGCTTAGATAAGTAATAATACTGATAATCAAACCTGCGGTGATAATCGCTAGCATATTAAAATAACTATGCCCGCTCGCGGCATAAATAATCACGGTAGAAATCCCACCAGGACCAATCACCATCGGAATCGTCAATGGCACCACGGCAGATGCCGCCCCTTGAAACGCCACGCCATTTAAATCCCCGGATTTACCGACATGCGGTTTGGCAACATTGCCAGCGCCATTCATCATGCCAATAGCAATAATCAATACCAAGATACCGCCTGCGATACGAAATGACCCAAGCGAAATCCCCAGCACCTTTAAGATAGGCTCGCCTGCCAACGAAAATATCGCGATGGTCACAAACACGGTAATGGCTGAAATCAGTGCAACTTTGCGAGTTTGTTGTCGATTGGCGTCTTTGGTGATATCAATAAATAACGATAACGCGGCAAATGGATTGACCAGTACCACCAGTGCCAAAAATATTTTTAAGACTTGAGATTCCATGAGTATTGACTAACTTGTTGGGTGAATATGACAAAACAGTTATGGTAGCATAAATTTAAGTAAGCCAGGTTACGGCGTTAATCCGCTTAGCGCTACCAGTACGCATACCAAGCCTACATCATGAACCCGAAATTAATGACTCTCTAACGTTTGGGTGATTTTATCAAGATTTAAACTATCGGACATGGCATTAAAAATCTCATAGTATTTGCCTTGCTTGCGGTATAGTTCATCATGCGTGCCTGTCTCCACCACGCGCCCTTGCTCGATGACCACCAAATCATCAGCGTCAATAATCTGCGCGATATTGTGCGACACGATAATCACCGTGCGATTTTGTTTGATTAAATCCAAACTGCGCTTGATTTGCTGGCTGGCAATGGCATCTAGACTTGCGGTCGGCTCGTCCAAAAAGACAATTGGCGGATTTTTGAGAAACATACGGGCCAGTGCAATACGCTGCTGCTGTCCACCTCACAAGGATTTGGCTTCGCTTTGGTAGCCTTTGGGCAGCTGGGTGATTTGTTCATGAATGGAGGCTTGTATTGCTGCCTGCTCAATCTGGGCTTGACTGGCCGTTAAATCGCCATAACGAATATTTTCTTCAATAGTCCCGCCAAAAATATGGTTTTTTTGCAACACCAAACCGATTTGTTGGCGTAGCTCATGGGTATCATAATCTTGCAAATCCTTGCCATCGAGCAAAATTTGCCCGTGCGTGGGCTGATAAAATTTTACCAACAGATTGATAATGGTGCTTTTACCTGCGCCACTCAGCCCGACCAACGCGGTAATTCGGTTGCGCCGAATGCGAAAGCTGACATCTTGCAAGGCTTGATTGCCGTTGGGATAAACAAAATCCACGTGTTGAAGTTCGATATCGCCCTGCACCGCCGCAGGATTGACACCGCCTACCACTTCGATTTGGCTATCATCCTCTAAGATATCAAAAAACCCTTCAGCATAAGTCAGCGCATCATTGACCTCATCATAGATACGATGCAACTGGCGAATCGGCGATGCGACGTTTTGAAATAACAACACATAAAACATAATCATGCCAATGGTCATCTGCCCATCAAGCACAAAATACGCGGTTAAAATAATAATCGCCACGACACCAATCTGCTCGATAAAGCTTTTGAGTGCATCATAGCCAAAGCCAATACCGCGCGTTTTAAGTTGGTTATCGGTCATCTCTTTTTGAATGGCAAAATGTTTTTGCGCTTCAATCGGCTCGCGGACAAAGGATTTGATCACGGTGATAGCGTTAATGAGCGAAATGATTTGCTCGCTTTTGCTCTCCCGATAGTGGCGCATCTGCCGACGAAAGCCTCGCAAACGCGTTGCTTGCTTTTGACTGATATAAAAATAAATCGGCACAATCACCAGCCCTACCATCCCCACCCACACATTGGCGCTAAACATCACTACCAGCGCTACCATCGCATTGGCAAATAAGGGCAACATATCAATAAAAAAGTTTTGCACCAAACGCGTGAGACTACTGACACCCAAATCAATGCGCGTCTGCAGCTTACCACTGTCGTTATCAGGATGAGTATAAAACCCCATGCGGTAACTTAAAATACGCGTCACGACTTTTTGCGATAAATCCCGGGATAAATTAATGCGGATTTTTTCACCAAAATAGCGCTGTCCAAAGCTAATTGCCGCGTATAACAGTTCTTTGAGCAGTAGCACGATGCTGATAGTCGTGAGCAGTTTTGCACCTTCCTGCCACGGCTCGCTGAGTTTGAGAATCTCGGTCAAATGATCGACCGTGTAACGCAGTACAAAAGCATTGACCTGCGCGGCAAATGAACCAACCACCGTAAGTAGCAGCGTCGCCATGATTAATGAGTGATAAGATTTTGCAAAAACGGATAATTTTTTGATAATTGACCACAGCACGGCACCGCGCTCGCGTTTGTTGAGTGATGTCGGTGCAGGTTGATTGGCTGGCAGTGTCGACGTATCAGCTAGCGATGGACTAGGAGATTGGTTGGGAGATGGGTTGGGAATATTTGGCAAGAGTGGCTCACAAATGATTTTTCAATACGTTTGGTGGTTTAATATCTTTGGTAAAGTTTAAATAAAACGAGTAAGTTTAAGGTAGTTGGTAATTGTTGCATTCTTGTCCATGCGAAGCTTTGCACTACAAAATCATAAAATAATTTTATGATAATTGGTATTATTTATGAATATTTATTATGATTTGAAGCTTTTAGCGGCAAATACCTTTATACTGGGCGGACTTATTTTTACCTTTCATTTTCTATCTTAGTTAATAGCCTATTAAAAGGATTTCAGCGTATGCCATTATCATATAAAGCTCCCCTACGTGATATTCGCTTTTTAACCAATGAAGTATTTAATTACCCCGAACACTACAAAACCTTAAAATCTGGTGAAAATGCCGATCCGGAAACCGTGGATATGATGCTTGAGAGTTTTGCGGATTATTGTAGCAATGTGTTGATGCCACTATACCAATCAGGCGATGCTGAAGGCTGCCATTTTGACAAGGGTGTTGTCACCACGCCAAAAGGCTTTAAAGAAGCTTATGATATGTTCGTTGAAGCTGGGTACCAAGCCATACCGTTTCCTGAAGAATTTGGTGGCTTGAATATGCCAATGTCTGTCAACCTCATCAAAAGTGAAATGATGGGCACAGCAAACTGGGCATTTTCCATGTATCCAGGACTGTCGGTAGGCTGTATGAATACCATCATGCAATACGGCACCCCTGAGCAAAAAGCCACTTATATGCCAGCCTTGGTAGAAGGTCGTTGGTCGGGCACCATGTGTTTGACTGAGCCACAATGTGGTACCGACTTGGGTCAAGTTAAAACCAAAGCCATCCCACAAGACGATGGTACTTATAAGATTAGTGGTACCAAAATCTTTATTTCATCCGGTGAACATGACTTAACGGAAAATATCGTGCATATCGTTTTAGCACGCCTACCCGATGCGCCTGAAGGTACCAAGGGTATTTCGTTATTTATCGTGCCAAAATTCTTGGTCACAGAAAACGGTGAGATTGGTGAGCGCAATCCCGTTAACTGTGGCTCAATTGAGCACAAAATGGGTATCAAAGCTTCAGCAACTGCAGTACTCAACTTTGATAATGCCACAGGCTATCTAATCGGTGAGCCGAATAAAGGCTTAAAAGCCATGTTTACCTTTATGAATACTGCTCGCTTAGGTACAGGTATGGAAGGCTTAGCGCATATGGAATTGGCTTTCCAAAACTCATTGCCCTACGCCAAAGAACGCCGCTCAATGCGTACCCTATCAGGTACCAAAGAGCCAAATCAAGTGGCTGATGCGATTATCCATCATGCCGATGTTGCGCGCATGCTGCTCACCCAAAAAGCCTTCTCAGAAGGGGCTCGCTCAATGATTTATCACGCATCACGCTATGCTGATAAAATGTTTGAAGGAGCGATGCTCGGTGACGATGCTGAATTCCACAAATGGGATGATAAATTGGGCTTTTATACCCCAATACTTAAAGGCTTCTTAACTGAACTAAGCATTGAATGTGCCAAACATGGTATGCAAATCTACGGCGGTCATGGCTACATCAAAGAATGGGGCATGGAACAAATCGCCCGTGATGCGCGCATCTCAACCTTGTATGAAGGTACCACAGGCGTACAAGCGCTTGACCTCCTAGGTCGTAAAGTGTTAATCCAATCAAAAGGCAAAGTGCTGCTTGATTACACCGCCAATATCATGAAATGGTGTAGTGAATATGCACTAGACAAAGGCATGCGTAAATTCGTTTGGGAATTGACCAAATACTGTGCAGAGTGGAATACCCTTACCACACGTATCATGTTGACGGCGCGTAAAGACCGTGAAATCGTCTCAGCGGCATCCGATGATTACTTAATGTACTCAGGCTACGTCATCATGGGCTATCACTGGGCACGTATGGCAGCGGTAGCGTATGATAAACTCAAAAATGGCGGCAGCGAAACCAAAGAATTTTATGAAGCCAAAATCAAAACCGCTGAGTTTTATTTTGAAAAACTATTGCCACGCGCCTCAGGTCACTCAGAGAGCATGTTGGCACCAAGCGATTTAATGGCGATGGATTTAGATAGCTTTAATTTCCTAGACTAATGGGTTAAACTTGTTGCGCCATTTTGCAAAAAGGCTGCTCAACCTTAATGGGGGCAGCTTTTTTATTGCTCAAAATTTTAACACATACGAAAGAATTGATTATGGAATTTACTGCTTTTTCGCGCCAAGTCATTGACCAACTAGAATCTGATATCCCCGCCTACCTCCAAGCCTGCAAGTTACCCTCGCCGCTGCATGAAGCAAGCCTATACGCGATGACCAATGGCGGCAAACGGGTACGTCCTTTGCTGATTGCCGCAACTTTTGCCACGGTAAAAACCGACAACAGTCTTGCCAACCCATCCCATCAATTATCTAATGACGTGCGCCGTGCCATGATGGCGGTGGAGTGTCTACACGGCTATTCGCTAGTGCATGATGACTTGCCTTGTATGGATGATGATGCGCTGCGCCGAGGTCGTCCTACTACCCATATCGCCTATGGTGAAGCCGCTGCCATGCTTGCCGGTGACGTGCTACAGACCTTGGCATTTGAAGCCTTGACCCATGCGTATTTTGGTGAAAACAGCGAGTTTGCCACTCCGCTTTCTGCTACGTTTGCGCCACGGGCACGGCGGATGGTCATGGGGCAAATGCTGGATTTAAATGGCGAGCACCAACAGCTTAGCCAAACTGCGCTTGAAGCCATCCACCGTGACAAAACAGGCGCGCTCATTGAAGCTGCAGTATTGATGGGTGCCATCTGTGCCAACGCGACTGACAGCGAGCGGCAAGCCCTCAATAGCTTTGCCGAGCAGATTGGTTTGGCTTTCCAAGTACAAGATGATATTTTGGATGTGACTGCCGATACCGAGCAGCTTGGCAAACCCGCGGGTAGTGATGAGAAATTGGATAAATCCACTTATGTCAAACTACTGGGCGTGGAAGCTGCCAAAACCTACGCGCAAAGCTTATTTGATGCCGCTAAAAATGCGGTGATTGCTGAATTTGGCGATGATAACTATTTGCTCGATTTAGCGGACTGGTTGTGGGCGAGAGACAAGTAATTATTTCTTTCTAAACCCAGCAAACAAGCCTTCGTGGTTAATTTTTGGCATTTTCATGGTCACGGTGTTTGATAGCAAATCATGCAGCGCCAAGCCTTGCTTATTGACCCATGCAAACCAATAATTAAACAATAGCCCGATAAACATACTAAAATACAGCGCACCCACCGACTGATGAATAAGATAGCCTATCATCCCGCAGACCACGGGTAATAAACACGCGGCTAATATCCGCATCATCGATTGCCGCCAACTCAGCAATGAGCCATCACGGTTCATGGTTTTGAGCCGCCAAGTCTGCATGCCAAGCGTCTGCCCTGCCTTACGCCAAAATACCCCATAAAACCCAACCAAGATAATCACGAAGGCGGGGATTTGCACAATATTACGATACCATAGCGGTAATGTCGCCGCTTGCTTCATATCCGTCCCTGCCAAACCTAGCAGTTTAGTCCCCAATACAATCAGCAACATCTGCACAAAAAATAGCATCGCCAAAATCAACATACCATCATACAGCATAGCAATCAGCCGAGTAGCCGCTTTTGCCATCACCGGTTGTTGTTCTGGCAATGGCGCTGATGGCAGAGATTGCGGCTGGCTGTTGGTTTTAGCTGTTTTTAACATTAGGGTTTCGGTCTTAGGCATAGGTATGGCGGGCGAATGATGGTAGCAATTAATAAGCGAAATTGTAGCCTAAATACAACCAAAACGCTATGACTCAAACACCAACTACAGACCCATCAGCGCATGGCTCATATAAACATAACTGGAATGAAAATGCTTTAGGCAATAGTGAGGCAGTGGTGAAACAACAGAACGGCAAAATAGCCTGCTGAGTAATTCGGGGCAAAAAAATAAGACATAAAAAAAATCGCCTGAACTCAAAGAGTGGCGATTAATTTTAACAAAGTAATTAGTGGTGCGCTTGGAGGGAGTCGAACCCCCGACCCTCAAGTTCGTAGCCTGATGCTCTATCCAACTGAGCTACAAGCGCTTAACTAATGTCTTCGTTTGAAGTGGGCGCTATTATAAGTTAGAATATTTATTTTGTCAAACTTTATTTTAAATAATTTTAAAACTAATTTTGCTTCAATAAATGGCGGTGACGGAGGGATTCGAACCCTCGATACAGTTTCCCGTATGCAGCCTTAGCAGGGCTGTGGTTTCAGCCACTCACCCACGTCACCGAATTGGTCTTACTTATCTATAACACCGTACAATAGTTTTAGTCAATGTCGCCATTAACCTCAAGTATTGTGGGTGGGCATTATAACAAACCAATCCAAATTTGCAAGACTTTTTAAAAAAATTATGTGAGAATAATTGCAGCACCTTGGCAGTGGCACCCTGCCTGCCTATGACCTAGTGGCTGTTTATGGCTCAGTCGTTATGTGATAATCTGTTTGAAATTAATGATTAAAAAAACCATTTAACTAATCCTTATAAGGATTGATAACCAGCCTGTGAGAATCTTATGTCAACCCCTGCTACTCTTGCCCCTATTCTAGTACCCAGCATGACACTGCGCCCCACTGTATTGTGTTTTTCGGGGTTAGATCCCTCAGGCGGCGCAGGCTTGCAAGCGGATATTGAGTCGATTGGGCAAGCAGGGAGTCATGCAGCGATTGCCTGTACCGCAGTGACCGTTCAAAGTTCACAGCAAGTTTTTGGGTTTGAGGCATGCGCAAGTGAGCTGTTAAGGGCGCAAGCACTGGCGGTGCTCAATGATTTGCCTGTCAAAGCCATCAAGTCAGGGATGCTTGGCACCACTGACAATATTGCGATGCTCGCGCAGCTTTTTACCGATGGCAGTATTGCAACAGGTACGCCGTATGTGCTTGACCCGGTACTGGTGGCCAACAGTGGCGGTGCGTTAGGCGACAAAGACACCTTGGTGACTGCCTTTGCCCAGCTAACCCCTTTTGCGACCCTAATGACCCCTAACAGCATTGAACTGCGTGATTTGACAGGCATCGACAATCTCCACGCCGCCGCCAAAGATTTGTGTCAACAAGGTGCCAAAGCAGTGCTAGTCAAGACGTCTCACGATAACCAAGCCTCTGGTATCGAGCAGTATTTATACGTTAATGACAACCAAACCTGCCGACTGGCATACCAAGCGATTTTGCCAAGACTGGCGGGTGAATATCATGGCTCAGGCTGTAGTCTGGCAAGTTATATCGCAGGTCGCTTGGCACTGGGTGATGAGCTTGTGACAGCGGTACAATGCGCAGATATTTGGACGCAACACGTGCTCAAAGTCGCTGATATTGTCCACCCTCATGGTCAAAGAATTCCCAAACGCTTTCATTACACCTCAATGCTAGGTTAGGCAAGCTACTATGGGGTTATTATTGGAGTGGTCGATTGTCAAGACGTTGCTATTGCAGCTAGGTGTGATCGCCCATTTTCTCATCACGCTTTGGCTAGTTGTGCGGGTTATTCAACAGCAGCGCCGCCAAAGCGTAGCAATTGCTTGGATTGCGGTATTATTTGCCCTACCTGTTGTTGGCATCATCGGTTATATGTTATTTGGTGAAACTAATATTGGGCACCAGTACCGTAAGCGTAGTTTGATGGTGCAAAAATTACTGCGTGACTTTGCCAATGCTCATCAGATTGATTTTAATAAAATTTCCGAAAACTTAGACACCGAAGCACGGCAACTGAGCAATATCGCCCTATTAAAAACTGGGCTTGGCGTGTACGACAATCATACGCTGACGCTGATAACAGACGCTGACCATATTTTTGCCAGTTTATTGGCCGATATCCGTGCGGCAAACACGATGATTTTGCTAGAGTTTTATATTGTTTCGCCACAAGGCCGGGTGATTGAGTTATTAGAAGCTTTGATGGCGGCTACCCAGCGCGGCGTATCCGTGCATTTGCTCGCTGATAGCGTTGGCAGTCATGCGTTTTTTCGCAGTTCGTGGGTGCAAAAATTGAGAGACGCTGATGTTTTTGTGCATGAGTCGCTGCCCGTGGGTTTGTTCAAAACTATTGTCAAACGCATTGATATCCGCAATCATCGTAAGCTGGCTATTTTTGACAGTTGCTATGGCTATACGGGAAGTTTTAATCTAATCGACCCCGATTTTTTCAAACAAAACGAGCATGTGGGTAAATGGATTGATGTCATGATACGGGTGGAGAGCCATGATACCGTCAATTCGGTGAAAGCCATGTCACTTGTCACGACCACGGATATCAGCGCAGAAACCAACGCCAATTTTTCAAACCTTGAAAAAATCGTTAATCGCTTTACCAAGTCGCTGTATATTGACACCTCAAAGCTGCATCATCGCAAATTACAACACGAGGCTAACGCTCGCGGGGCAGGTCAAAACGCTAACACGCGTGTCGCTCAGCCGCCCCTGCTTAAAATTTTGCCGCTGCAAAGCAGCCTACAAGCTTACCCATCGGTGAGTCAAGTCAGCTTGCAGCTGATTCCATCGGCGCCAGAATTAACCGGGCATGTCATCTACGAAACCTTGGTGTGTGCAATTTTTGCTGCCAAAAAACAAGTGGTTATTACCACGCCTTATTTTGTGCCAGATGATGCGCTGCTGCTTGCCATGACTACCGCTGCCAAGCGTGGGGTCAAGGTTATTTTAAATGTACCCAAAAAAGTAGATTCGCTGTTGGTGCAGTTTGCTTCACAGGCTTATTTTGAGCCGCTGTTGTCAGCAGGGGTGCAGATTTATTTGTTCAATGCCGGCTTGCTACATGCCAAGATTTTGTGCGTGGATGACGATTATTGCTTGTTTGGTACCGTGAATATGGATATGCGCAGTTTTTATCTGAATATGGAGGTAAGTATGGCGATTTATAATCGTACCATGACCCAGCAAATACTCACTTGCCAGCATGAATATCTGCGACAAAGTGAGCTATTACAGCGCGATGGATGGCAGCAGCGTAGCTTTGGGGCAAAATTCTTGGACAACGCTATTCGCCTGTTTAGCCCACTGCTTTAAAGCTTACTCATTTAATCGTCGTTTGCCAAAGACTATAGGGTTACAAAGACTAGAGGGTTAATAGATAAACACCTACGGTTTGCACCAAGGTTTCTAGCAAAATAATCAAGAAAAAACCCAGCATAGGTGCCAAATCAAGCATGCCTGTGGCAGGTAATACTTTGCGAAATGGCTGAATAATTGGCTCACTAAGCAGGGTGAGCAGGCCAAAAATCGCTGGCATTTTTTGGGTAAAAAGCATCACCCAGCCCCCGATAAACGAGCCAATGATGATGTACTGGCACATTCTTAAAAAATCAATCAGCAAGGTCACCGCCGCCACAAAAAACATCATGACAGGTGAAAAATGCCGCGATAGATAATCAACCATGGCTAAGTTCACCTCTGGCATATAAAACAGCCCAATATTTTGACTATCAATGCGCATCATGCCAAGCACGCCCCAAATAAAAATCATCCGCAGCAAAAATAGCAACACCAAACTTGCGGTATTAATTCTGCCATCGCCTAGGGTTGGGAAAATACGTCCAAACACATCGACAATGCGTGTCATACGATAAATGGGTTTGGCAAACGCATCTTTTGCCGTAATGCCAGCAAACTGAATCATAAATCGAAAGAAAACCAGTATCATCGCCGCCGCAACGACGATATCAAACAACCCTGCCAAAAGATTAGTCATGCCCTGTTTTTATCCTTATTTGCTGCTTACACACTTGTTAACGATAAGCCGTTAACATAGTCAATTAAAATTTGCTGTTGTAGCCAATGTTGTAGCCAAATCGAGTTATTTGCCAAACGCTTGGCTGATCTCACGCGAGCGCTGCTCACACGCTAGCATGGCATCGGCAATAATTTGATGCATTTGTTTGGCATCCATCACTTCAATTGCCGCTTGGGTAGTCCCATTGGGCGAGGTCACTTTACGACGCAGCTCAGCTGGCGTATCATCACTGGTCAATGCCATTTGCGCTGAGCCCAATGCCGTTTGCATTGCCAAAGCCGTTGCTTGGGTTTGGGTCAGCCCCAATTTTTCACCCGTGGCAATCATGTTCTCTAACATATAAAAGAAATACGCAGGCGCTGACCCTGAGATAGCGGTCACGGCGTGCAGTAGGTCTTCGTCATCTACCCATAACACCAGTCCTGTCGCGGACATCACTTGCTGCGCAAGTTGCTGCTGCGCCTCGCTGACCGCTGCTGTCGCGTACAAGCCTGTGGCACCCATTTGAATCATCGCAGGGGTATTTGGCATCGCCCGCACTAGCTTGACTTGCGGCCCCAACCACTCGGCTAAACTCTCGGTACCAATCCCTGCGGCAATTGAAATAACCACTTGCTCGCCCCAGCTATCTTTGACTGGCAGTAACACATCTTTAATGACCTGCGGTTTGACGGCGAGCACGACCACATCGGCTTTTTCGATGGCGCGTTTGGTATCGTCGATATTGCTCGCATTGTAAGTATTTAACCCTTGGGCTTGAAAATCCGCTAACTTCTCGGCATCGGTTTCTACCACATGCAGTAGGCTAGTTGGTTGACCCTTTGCTAATAGCCCTGCAATGAGTGCCGATGCCATATTACCGCCACCAATAAAGGCGATATTAAGAGAAGTTGTGGTTGCCATAGATGTCCTTTGTAATCATTTTTTGTGGGGTGACGAAAGCAGTTAGACGAAAGTAGTTAAAGGGTTCGCCCTCGCTATTATTCGCAAATAAGTCTACCATACCTACTGCAAATTTTGATGACAAATTTTGATGACAAATTTACAGCGTAAATTGGTGTACATGGCGCAAATTCAAGCGATTCATGCCCGTTTGATAGTCTAAGTCCATGACAGTCTTAGCCCATGACAGGCTTAAATCAATGAGATTCACTATCAAGACTGTCTGTCCAAACCAAGTGCCACGGACAAGCTGCTTGGGTAGCCAAATTCAGCTCACCGGCATCTGCCAGCCAAACACTGATATTCGGCAATAATAAAGCAAACCGTTTTGGTGTTTGAGATGCAATGGGTGCCTTTTCATTGTTGTCATCCATAATGACCACTTTGGCAAATTGTCGCTCCCAGCTAGGAATATCAAATCGTTGGCACAGTTTTTTAAACGATTGGTGAAAAGATTGTGACAATAATTGAAAAGACTCATTGGGCAACACGGCTCTGATAGCAAGCGCCAATTCTAGAGATAGCCCCACAGATAATTCCTCAGATAGCCCCACATCAGCAGTCAAATTGGCTAATACCTTGTTATCTGACTTGCCATGAATCGCCTTCACATAATCGGCATCAAGACGGTATAACGTATCGCGGTATTTTCTAATCTCAATCCCCTGCCACTGCAAAATCGCTTGCTGGTCTGTTTGCGCTGATTGTAGTAACTGCTCAATTTGTACAATCAATCGCCGAGTGGGGGCAAATTTTTGTGAGCCTTTGACCCAATGATGCAATAGATTAAAGCGTCTTGCTTGGCTCAATGATTTTAGATTGGGGATATGCAAACATTGCTGATGACTTGTCCAGCCATTTGAGCGCTGACATAGCGCCAAATCTTGTTGATATTGGTCATCGACTATGTGATGCGCTTCGGTTAGGTTTTGCTGGGTGCGGGTGATATTTTGCACTACTTTATGAAAGCGCTCATCAAGGAGTGGCAAAATCTGATTACGTAAAAAAGCGCGCTGATTAGCTACGCCAAAATTGGTAGGATCATCGACATGAGGGATATGTTGCGCCACTACAAAGTCGCTAATCTCATCACGCGTTACTCCAAGCAACGGACGCCATAACCAAATGGGTTTGCCAAATTCGTGTTGCACCGCAAATGCCGTCATACCCGTCAGCCCTGCCAACCCTGTTCCTTGGCATAGGTTCATCAACAAGGTTTCGACCTGATCGTTGGCGTGATGGGCCAAGGCAACAATAGCGTTTTCGCCTGCAATCTGTATGATGGCACGATAGCGAGCGGTTCTGGCTTGTTGTTCATTTGCTTGTTGTGTGCCGATTTGTTGTTCGTTGGCTTGTTGTTCTTGGCTGATTGTACTATCGGCGGCATAAATTTGCTGCGATTGCCAATCGATACAAACGCTGTCATAGTCGATGTGGTGCTTGTGGCAATAAGCTTCTACCAGTTGTTGCCAGTCATCACTGACTTTTTGCAATTTATGGTTGATATGAATCACATGAATCGGTAGTTGTAGCTGCTGACAGGCGAACAGTAATGCCATCGAGTCTCGCCCGCCACTGCACGCAATATAAATTTTAGTGGCAGCCTTGGGGTGCGGGTTGATATGGGTTTGATAACTTTGCTTAATCGCTTCAATGACAGATGACATAGGGATAGACGACATAGTGCTCAAGCTCATGCGGCAAGAGAAAAACAGTGAGATAAAACAAATGCGATAAAATAATGGGCGCCTCAATAAACGCCCATGAGTCATTAAAATAGGTTAAATCACTGATAATTAAGCAGAGGCTTTTGGTAATGACACCGTAGAATTAAAGCTCATCAATTTTTCATAGCGTTGTTGCAGACGCGTTTGCTCATCAAGCTTTTCAAGCTGTGCTAGCTGTTGCTCGAGCGTGGCTTTAAGGTTGGTCATAGCCACATCGCTGTTAATATGCGCGCCCTCGCCTTCCCCAATCACTTCATCAATTAAGCCAAGAGATTTTAAATTTGTCGCACTGAGTTTCAACGCCTCACTGGCTTGGGGCGCTTTTTCAGCCGTTTTCCATAGAATCGATGCACAACCTTCAGGCGAAATCACAGAATAAATGCTGTTTTCTAGCATATTGATACGATCAGCGACGCCGATCGCCAATGCACCGCCTGAACCCCCTTCACCGATTACCGTGGCAATCACAGGCACATTCAAGGATGAAAATACCGCAATACTTTGGGCAATCGCTTGCGCTTGACCACGCTCTTCTGCACCTACGCCAGGATATGCGCCTTGGGTATCAATAAAGGTCAACACCGGCAATTTAAACCGTTCTGCCATTTGCACCAGTCTAACTACTTTGCGGTAGCCTTCTGGGTTTGCCATACCAAAATTGTACTCAATACGCTCACGGGTGCTGCGACCGCGATGTTGACCAATCAGCATGACAGGCTGGTCGTTAAACATCGCCATGCCCCCCAAAATCGCTTTGTCATCGGCATACGCGCGATCCCCTTGCAGCACATCAAATTCCGTGAACAGCTGGTTGGCATAATCCAAAAATAATGGTCGTTTTGCATGACGTGCAAGCTGTACTTTTTCCCAGACACTCATTGTCGTTATTCCCTTGTTTTATTGCGACTGTTGTCATCTTAATATCGTATGACAGACCTAAGCTCTTAATTTAAAATTTAAAAATTTGCTTAGCTATTTACTTAGCTGTTTATCTAACTATTTACTTACCCAATAGCTGGCTCATAAGTGGCAACGGATAAGCTCATGCCCCACTTTTGCCAAATATCAATTTCATCTTGCAAATCTGATAGCACAAGACTTGCGTTATCATCGGCTAAATTTACCGAAACTTCCCAAGTATGGTTATCTTTAGCCGCTAGCTGAATCGGTAGCGTATCATGTTTGCTACGGCTGTGATGCACCAGTACCGCTAGGCGTAAAATCAGGGTTAAATACACCAGATTGTCACCGCCCACCATTTTGACTTCATCAAAACTATCAGGTTTTAATTTACGGCGATGGTGCATGACGAGCTGCGACAAGCGTGTTTTATCGACTTGTGAGAACCCATCAATATCCGAATTTTCCAGCAAATAGGCACTGTGCCTGTGATAGCTACTATGGCTGATGGCAAGACCAATTTCATATAAATAGGCACCACGGCGAAGTAAATCCGCGTCTTCTTCATCAAGCCCCAAGCGGTTTTTCACTTGGTCAAACAGCTGCTGCGCGGTACCTACCACACGTTTTGCTTGTTTTCTATCCACCGAATAACGCGTCATCAAGGCTTGTACACTGCGATCGCGCACATCTTCACTGGCAAAACGCCCGAGCATATCGTACATGACGCCTTCGCGCAGCGCACCATCTGAATAAGAGATGGTATCAATGCCCAAAACATTCATCGCTGCCAACAGCACCGCGACACCAGCCGGCAGCACTGCTTTACGAGTGTCTTTAATATCGGCAAAATCAATATTGTCGATATGTTTTGCTTTAATCAGTAATTTTTGAATTTCTTTGACACCGCTGTAGGTTACCCGAGCATTTTCATCGGCAAGCCCAAGTTGCAGCAAAATTTGATTGACCGCTTTAATCGTGCCGCTTGAGCCCGTGACACTGTCCCAACCCGTTTTTTGGTACAAACGGCTAATGCCAAGCACTTCTTTTCTCGCCGCAGCAATCGCTTTTTCAAACGCTTTTTCGGTGATAGCGCCGTCAGTAAAATAGGATTTGGTAAAGGCAACACAGCCCATCTGTAGGCTTTCGGTCAAAATTGGGTCGAAGCCTTTACCAATAATAAACTCCGTCGAACCACCCCCAATATCAATCACCAAGCGTTTGTCGGTACTGGCATTGGTATGAGAAACTCCCAAATAAATTAGACGCGCTTCTTCTCGCCCAGCAATGACTTCTAAGGGTTTGGGTAAAATTAAATTGGCTTGTCGAATAAATTCATCCGCATTCTTGGCTTGGCGCAGGGCATTGGTAGCCACAATCCGTAACCGCTGTGGGGAAACAGCGTCTAGTCGTCCAACAAAACGGGTCAAACAATCCAGCCCGCGTTTTTGTGCCTCAAGCGACAAATAGTTGTTTTCATCAAGTCCAGCGGCAAGCTGCACTTTTTCTGACATTGATGCTAATTTGCGTACTTCCCCATGGTCTAACCGCGCGATGGCAAGATGAAAGCTATTTGAGCCAATATCAATGGCGGCCATAAGTTCGTTGTTAGCAAGTAAGTCAGGCATATGTCACTTAGTGTCGGTTAAAGTCAATAATTCGATTAGACACCATTTTACGCATTTTCACCCCTGAGTAAAAGCCATTTTATTGCAACTGCAACTTTTGCCTCCCGCGATACCTGTCCATTGATGAAAAAAATTGACTTTAATATTTTCTAAAAAATTCTATCGTTACAATCATTTAGATACGATTAGTTAGATACCATTAATGTTTCTTATCATAACTATCAAAACAATTAACCATAGCCATACCCTGTTTTGGGGTTGTGTTATGCTAAGATGACCCTATCATAATAATCACTATAAATTAATTTGCCGTTGGGTGTCTGTTTAATAGATTTCATTATCCTATCATTGTTTCTATCACTGTTTGATTGTATCCAATATTAAGATTTTTTTATTAGGCAAAAACAAGCACTGGGCAAAAACAAGCGTTTGGGTCATTACTTAACCGTAATCCAAAACCTAACAGTTAACAACATCAACACGTAGGAGTTACTATGTCTTCAGTTATTCATGCCGATGAAGGTACTTTTGAAAAAGCAGTATTACAATCAGATACCCCAGTATTGGTTGATTTTTGGGCAACTTGGTGTGGTCCATGTAAAGCCATTGCCCCTGTATTAGACGAGCTTTCTTCAGAATATGAGGGTAAAGCGCGAATTGTTAAAATCGACGTTGACCAAAATCCAAACCTAGCTGCACAATATGGTATCCGTAGTATCCCTACCTTATTTATGTTCAAAAACGGTGAAAAAGTGGATGCTACTATGGGTATGCAACCAAAAGCCCAATTGACTGCTCTTATCAACAAACACTTATAATCGCTAGGGTAAGAATCATTAGCGTAGGTTAATAGGTTAAATTGAATTTTTATATTGGTAACGGTATATTTTTTTGATAATTACCAGTGAGATTCGCCGCGATTTTGATACTTGTGAGTAAAAAAATCGCGGTTTTTTATGCCCATACATTGACAAATGAATATGTCAAGTCGTATAGTGTGTCTCACAAAATAACTATCTTATCGATATGCTTAACGTTACGTTAGCAGGCATTTACTATTATTTGGTTTAGTACTTGGTATTGTCTGTTTGCAACGCTCAGTTAATCATTTCAAACGTTTCTATTTTTTTCTCTTTATATTCTCTTCACACCCTACTGTCTTAAAACGATGCAGCGCCTTTGCTCGACTCACGTTTTGAGGTGGTTCAAAATTAGTTATTGATGATTTACCTATGAATTTGACTGAACTCAAGAAAAAATCGATTGCTGAATTGTTGTTGATTAGCGAGCAAATGGGTCTAGAAAACATGGCCCGTAGTCGCAAACAAGATATCATTTTTGCCATTTTAAAAACCCACGCCCGAAACGGTGAAGCTATCTATGGGGATGGCGTGCTTGAGATTTTGCCCGATGGCTTTGGTTTTTTACGATCGTCGGAAGGCTCTTACCTAGCGGGTCCCGATGATATCTATGTGAGTCCGAGCCAAATTCGCCGTTTCAATCTCAAGACGGGTGACTCAATCGCAGGGACGATTCGCCCACCCAAGGATTCTGAGCGTTATTTTGCCCTATTAAAAGTTAACGAAATCAACTTCGATACCCCAGACCGCTCTCGCCACAAACTGATTTTTGAAAATTTAACCCCACTTTTCCCCACCCAGCAGCTTCGCCTAGAACTGGGTAACGGTACCACAGAAGACTTAACCGGCCGTATCATTGACTTGATTGCCCCGATTGGTAAAGGACAACGCTCGATTATTGTCGCCCCACCAAAAGCGGGTAAAACTGTACTGCTACAATCTATCGCGCAATCCATCACCAAAAACAACCCAGAATGTTATCTCATCGTGCTGCTCATTGACGAGCGTCCTGAAGAAGTGACCGAAATGCAGCGTACGGTGCGTGGTGAAGTGGTCGCATCGACCTTTGATGAGCCGCCAACCCGTCACGTACAAGTCGCCGAAATGGTGATTGAAAAGGCCAAACGCTTGGTTGAGCACAAACAAGACGTGGTGATTTTACTCGATTCCATTACGCGTTTAGCCCGCGCCTATAATACGGTATTGCCTTCATCGGGTAAGGTATTGACTGGTGGGGTGGATGCCAATGCACTAGAACGCCCAAAACGCTTTTTTGGTGCCGCACGTAATGTCGAAGAAGGCGGTAGCTTGACCATTATTTCAACCGCTTTGATTGACACAGGCAGTACCATGGATAAGGTGATTTATGAAGAGTTTAAGGGGACAGGTAACCAAGAAATTACCCTTGAGCGAGACATTGCCGAAAAACGGGTATTCCCTGCCATCAATATCAAAAAATCGGGCACTCGCCGTGAAGAGCGTTTGATGGATGAAGCGATGCTACGCAAAGTATGGATTCTGCGCAAACTGCTACACCCCATGGATGAACTACAAGCTACCGAATTTTTGCTAGAAAAACTTAAAGACTCAAAAACCAATGATGAATTCTTTGAGCAAATGACGCGTAAAGATAAATCTTAATCATGTTACCGCTTAATCCTGTTAATTAGCTGACTCATAGAAATGAAAAAGCTCAACCTGGTGTTGAGCTTTTTGTTGGTGTCTTTTTTATTGGCGTCCTTTGGGCTTAAATCGCAACGCTACTTAAATTGCACCACTAAAAGTATCGCATTGGTTGATATCACCCGATTTTAAACCGCGTGAAAACCACGTCATACGTTGTTGACTGGTACCATGGGTAAAGCTATCAGGGACAGCGGCACGACCACTGGCTTGGGCCAAACGGTCATCACCGATTTGCTCCGCCGCATTAATCGCTTCTTCAATATCGCCTTGCTCTAAGAATTGAACACGTTGTTGGTTACGGTTTGCCCAAACACCCGCAAAACAGTCCGCTTGTAGTTCTTGACGCACTGATAAATTGTTGGCTTGCGCTTGCGTGGCACGGCGACTGGCTTCATCTACTTTTTGGCTAATACCTAACTGATTTTGTACATGGTGACCCACCTCGTGAGCAATGACATAAGCCTGTGCAAAGTCACCTGCTTTACCTTGGTTTTGTGCATCACCTGAACCATTTTGGTCACCTGTGATACCCAGTTTTTGGCGCATTTCTTGGAAAAAACTGGTATCAAGATAGATGCGTTGGTCAGCAGGACAGTAAAAAGGCCCTGTCGCTGAAGACGCATTACCACAACCCGAACGTACCATACCATTAAATAACACTAATTTAGGCTGTTGGTATTGCATATTGTTTTCACTAAAAATCTGACCCCACACTTCTTCCGTGTCTTTTAACACCACTGAGACAAATTTTTGGTCGCGGTCAGCCGTTTGCTGGTCAAGGGTTTGTTGACCGCTACTATTGCCACCTGTGATTGCAGAACCTGTTTGCATCGCAGTCATAGGATTCATACCAAACACCAGCCATAAAATCAAACCAATGATAATAGTACCAATACCGCCACCCACGGCTTTACCGCCGCTGACCAATACATTCGAACTACCGCCACGATCTTCCCACTTCATACCACTACCTCCTTAAATACTGTCTTGCTTTTATAATATGCTCATATAATATGCTTATTTTGGCATTGTAGCATTTTGCCTAAAAATTACTGTGTGAAATCGTAGTTTTATACAGATTTTTGAAAATAAACCCTAATAATATGCAACTAATGTAACTTATCTACCCATCAAAGCCTTAGAAATCTTATTAAGATTAAGCAATTATCACCATAAAAAATTATTTTTTAATTATATCCAATAGACCGCTAAAACAAAAAAATTTTGTAAATTTACAAAAATAAAGATATCTTTGCCATATTTTTATGCGTATAATACGTCATTTTCCGCGAAAAGCTAAAAAAGATATCTTTTTCGTACGATATTAATGAGTCTAAAAAGTTGTATTTGTGATTGCGGTGTTATTTTGTTACAACCTTTTATCAGATTTATTATATTTTTTTATGCGAAAGTTATTCTATCTTGACTAAGTTTCCGCTACAATATTGCCAGTTTCATGTCCCGTGTGTCTTTAATTCTAAATAAACTCTTTATTTAGAGTATCGTCGAGTGAATACGGGGTTATTTTCTTTAGGAGAACACGTAATGAACGTTAAATTAATCGCTGTATCAAGTCTAGTTGCTGCATCTTTAGCTATGACTGCATGTAGCAAAAAAGAAGAAGCTGCACCAGCTGCTGCCTCTACCACTGCTTCAACTACAGTTGCTTCATCAACTACTACCACTGTTGAAGCTTCTGCACCAGCAGTAACTGCATCTGCTGCAACTGTTAACGCTTCTACTGTTGTTGTAGACACTGCATCTGCTGCCGCACCAGCTTCTGCTGTTGCTGACGCTGCCGCTTCTGCTGCTGCAACCGTTGCTGACGCTTCTGCATCTGCTGCAAAATAATCAGTTTTTTAAACTGAACAAAAAGGAAACCCGAGCGGTTTCCTTTTTTTATGCTTAAAAATTTTATGGTTAAAGATTTTGTATGGCATAAAATTTTTAACATTATTTAGATATTAAAAAAGTGGGTCAATGCCCACTTTTTTAGCTACATGGCTTTCTTAGCCCGCTGATTTTTTAGCTAATTAATTTTTTACCTAAGTGGCTTTTTAGCTAAGTGAATTTATTGTTTAACAGGGGTAGCTGGCATAAACTGCGCTTGGTTGACATCAGTGCCATTGGCTTGATGCTGCGTTTTTAGTGATTTTGCCACTTCAGGCGGCATATAATTCTCATCATGCTTTGCTAATACTTCGCTTGCTACAAAAGTATTGCCTTCAAGCGAACCCGTAGCTACCACGCCCGAACCTTCGGCAAATAAATCTGGTAAGATGCCTTTATAAGATACCGGTACGGTGGATTTAAAATCGGTGATTTTAAATTTGACATTGAGTGGGTCTGTGCTATCTCGCTCGACACTACCACGCACGACCATGCCCCCTGCTCGGATACGGGTATCTTCAGGTGCTTTGCCTTGACTAATGGCTGTGGGGTCAAAATAATAGTCGGTTTGTTGTCCTACCGCATAAATTACAAGGACGACGGCAATGATTGCGCCAAATAAGGTTGCCATTACCCACATTAATTTTTTTTGTCGTACTTTATTCATCGCTTTTTTTCATCTCACTTTTGATGAACCACACCCTATGGGGCTACTTGTCTATTATAACACTGATTAGGGCGATAAATACTATTATCCGCTGCCCTTAGCCGTACGTTGATGACGCTGTTGTTGGCGCGCCTGCTGGGTAGTGATATCTCGGTAGGTCGCTTTACGCTGACTACGACTAAAAAAGACGAGCGCGATAATGCCTAGTAAAGTCAGTAGCCAAGTTGACCACACATAACTACCATGCCCACCCATGGCGATAAACTCGGCAAAATTACGAAAATACGGGCTCATTGGTCACCTCAGGTTTGAATGTAGGTTTAGAGAATAGATTGATGGCATAGGATTAAAGCTATCGCTAGTTAAATGGCGATACTTTATGTCAATAAGCAGGCTCTAACGATAACACTTTAACGATATAGTCGTTTGCACTCATCAATCACCCACTGTTTGCTACTTTCGCGTTGCAAAATCAAGGTGTTGGTACGATAGATGGTAAGCGCAGCCACCAAAAAATAACTGCCTAACATCATCAGCAACAGCGGAATATACATATCAGGCGGCATTTTTGGACGCTCAGTTACGGTAAATGTCGAGCCTTGGTGTAGGGTGTTCCACCAATTGACAGAATATTTGATAATCGGCAAATTAACCGCACCTACAATCGATAAAATCGCCGCCGCTTTACCACGACTAGCGGTATATTCAAATGCAGCAAATAGCGCCATCACGCCTGCGTATAAAAACGCCAAAATCAGCATAGAAGTGAGACGCGCATCCCATACCCAGTATGTGCCCCAAGTAGGCTTTGCCCAAATAGAGCCTGTAAGTAAACTTAACACACAAAGCATGAAGCCAATCGGCGCAATCGCTTGGGCAACCAAATTGGCGGTTTTAATTTTCCAGACCAAAAAAATCACCCCTAAAATTGCCATGCCCAAATAAATTGACATGGCTAGACTGGCAGTGGGGACATGGATAAAGATAATGCGATAGCTATTGCCTTGCAAATAGTCAGGAGGCGCAAACGCTAATCCCCAAACGGCACCCACCGCTAATAGCAGCGCAGCAATGACAGCTAAATATCTCACCCAAGGGGCAAAAATACGATAAAACTCTTTGGTGCCAACAGTTTTAAGAAATCCTTGCCAAAGGCGAGAAAAAAAGCCATTTTTGCCAACGTTTGGGGTAATTTCTGCCATGGAATGCGCCTTGCTTTTTTTTCTAAAATGAATGTAAGCCATCAACAATAAGATATTTGTTCGCTTATTTTACTGGTATTTGGGGATTTTTTCATCTAAAAATCATCAGCTTAACCAAGCCAGTTTTAATGAAAATGCAATCACAAAAGGCGTGACGATGACTGCCAAAATACTGCCCGCCAGTAATAGTGCTAAAATCGGATAACCGTTCAGCCCCATGGCAAATTGCCCCACTGCCCCCGTAGCAAAAATCAGCACAGGGAGCTGCATCGGTAACGAAATCAATGGCACCAACACCGCGCCGTTTTTTAGCGATAATGTCAAGCTACTGGCAATCGCTGATAAGCACAACAAAATCGGACTGCCCACCAAAATAGAAGCACTCAGGGCAATGGCTGCTTGGCTCGTCAAACCAAAAAGCGGCATCGCCAAAAATGCGAGCAGACACACCATACCCGCACTGGTTAGCCAATGCACGATGAGCCGTACTAGTACCCAAGTGGGAATCGAGGCACGAGCGACAACCAATTGCGCCAGTGTACCGTTATCGAGGGCTGGGCGAAATAAGTTTTCCATACCCATAATCAGCGACAATAACGCTGCAATCCATACCGCAGGCACGCCCAGTTGCTGCAGTAATTTTGGCTCGGTGCCCATCGCCAGTGGAAATAAGGTGATGATAATTAAAAACAACACCAGTGGATATAACCACTGCACTTTGTTTTGCTGTTTGATTTGCCATTCGCGTTGCCACAGGGCAGAAAAATCAATCATTGCAGTTGCCCCTAAACCATATACAAAGTTAAATCTAATTGCTTGTTGGCGACGGCGACAGTTTGGTGGCTGGTCATGAGCACTGCCCCGCCGCGCTGAACGAATGTCTGCATCAAGTGTTCAATTTTGGCAATCATATTGACATCAAGCGCGGTCAGCGGCTCATCAAGTAGCCAGCAAGGAAATTGCGCTACATACTCCAGCGCAAACAGCAAGCGTGCCAAACCCACGCGGCGCGTCTGCCCTGCCGAGAGTTGATAGCAGTTGATTTTCTCATAACCTGCTAACCCAACCCAATCGAGTGCTTGCTCAAGAGCATCTGCGCTTGGTTTGATACCATACAAGGCTAACAAAAATCGCAAATTTTGCTCAACGGTGAGTTGCAAATGAATACCCAATTGGTGCGCCACATAAAATGGCTGCACAGGTAGCCCTGCCTTGCCCTGCCAGCTAATATCACCGGTTAAAACAGGAATCAACCCTGCAAGCTGCATCAAAAATGTAGTTTTGCCAGTGCCATTTTCACCCACCAAATGACAAATATCGCCACGGTTTAGCACCAAATTCACCGCTTCACACAGCGGAAATTCGCCACGTTGTATAGTGACATTGTGACAGTTTAGCAGCGAACTGGTCGTTAAGGTAGGTATAGCAGTGGGTGTTGGATTTGGCATAGCATTGGTTAAAATTTGCAAGTCATTAAATAGATAACAGATTAAATTGATAAATCACAGCCCTATACCCATTGTATAGATAATTGGCTAAAGTTGTGTAGAACGCTTATTATATACTAACTTGCGACAGGTCTTTGCTATTATCAATATAAAGTATCCATATAAAGCTTGGTGATAGCGTCAAAGTTTTACCAACCTGTTTGTTAACTTTTTTTATTTTTTAACTGTTCTGCTTTTCGTTTTTCTTTCTATTTTTAGCTATTTTTTGTTGGGTAAGTGAAATCAATGTCCAAAAATCCGAAGCGTTTATGGCAACGCCTAAAACTGTTCTTTACTGCTGAAAAATCAGCGCCGCTCCCTGTAGCCGATAAAACAACTGACCCTAGTCATTGTGCTGAGTCAGGCGAGCATACCGAAGCTACTGGCTATCAGCCTTTTACTAAAAATCGAATCAATCCAGCGTTTGATGAGGATAGCCATTCACAAGATGAACCGATTTTAGCCAGTGACGCGCTAAATGCAGATGACGAATTCGAGCTACAACCGATTACCCCCGATGACATAGAGCATATCTTAGCCAGTATGGGTTATCAATTTATGTATCACCCTGCCAGCGAACAAGATGAGCAAAGCATTCATCATTATACGATGCAAGTGTCAGATAAAGAGCGGCATTGGGGTTGTATGATTCGTTTTTTTAGTGAGCAGCAATTGATTGCGGTGTACAGTATTTATCCTACGGCGATTGCTGAAGCCAATCGTCCTGAGATGCTCGCCATGCTGGCTTATCTAAATTATGATTTGATGATTGGTAATTTGGAAATGGATGTGATGGACGGCGAGCTGCGCTTTAAGACGTCGCTTGATTTGGAGGTGACGGGGGTGAGCGAGTTAATTATGAGTTATTTGATACAGAGTAATTTCTCGTTGTTTTCACGGCTGTATGACACCATTCGCGAGATGATTGAGCAGCCCCATACTACGCATGATTTGCAAGGTGCGGTAGACAAGCTGATTGACTCTCAGCAAGCCCGCAATTTTTTCTTGGCGTCTGATGCCATTCAATAATAAGCGGCCAACATAAAAAAGGCGATGACATTCATTCATCGCCTTTTTTATGAGATAGTAAAAGCTGCTACAACATGGCAGCGACTTCCGCGCCTTCGCGAATGGCACGTTTAGCGTCCAATTCGCCTGCCAATTTTGCCCCACCAATCAAGTGATATTGGGCTGTCAAGTCATCACCCACCGCAGGCATCAAGTCATTGACCGATTCTTGCCCCGCGCAGATAACGATACTATCAACGCGCAATAATTGGCTATGACCGTCTGGGTTAGTAATCCAAATGCCTTCATTGGTAATTTTCTCATAGCCAATGCCGCTCACCTGTTTGACGCCATGCTTATTGATATGAGCACGGTGCACCCAGCCTGAGGTTTTATTGAGACCTGCCCCCAAGCGACCTTTTTTACGCTGCATCAAATACACTTCACGGGTCGGGGTAATGGGCTCTGGTTTTACCAGTCCACCTTCGCTGTCATAGTGTGGGTTGGTGTCCACACCCCACTCACGTTTCCATGAGGCTACGCTTTGCGGATGGGGTTGATAAATCACCTTGCCTTGCGCATCTTTTTCAAACGGTTTCACATGGGTGGAGGTCAAATATTCGCTAACATCGAAACCAATTCCGCCTGCACCGATTACCGCGACTCGCTTACCTGCGACTTTTTGACCCGATAGCAATTCGGCATAGCTCATTACTTGCGGTAACTCCACCCCTTCAAAGTCAAGCGCCCGTGGAACAACGCCTGTCGCAATAATCACATCATCAAACTGACCTGACTCTAGTTCCTCTTTGCTTACTTTATGATTGAGTTTGAGCTCAATGTCTAAACTGTCCACCAAATTGGTAAAATAGCGGATGGTTTCAAAGAACTCTTCTTTACCTGGAATCACTTTGGCATAGTTAAACTGTCCGCCGATTTTATCCTGTGCTTCAAACAAAGTGACCTGATGACCGCGTTTGGCGGCGACCGTCGCCGCTGATAGCCCTGCCATGCCTGCGCCCACTACGGCAATTTTTTTGGCTTTTTTGGCAGGTTTATAGACCAGTTCGGTTTCATAACAGGCTTGGGGGTTGACCAGACAAGTTGAGCGTTTATTGTCAAATGTATGATCTAGACACGCTTGGTTACAGCCAATACAGGTATTAATTAAGTCAGTTTGTCCTAAACTGGCTTTTGCCACCCAGTCTGGGTCTGCCAAGAACGGACGCGCCATTTGTACCAAGTCAGCTTGGTTCTCTGCTAGCAGCTGCTCGGCAGTCTCTGGCATATTGACACGGTTGGCAGCAATCACAGGAATAGTCACGTGGCGTTTGACTTCAGCAATCACATCGGCAAACGCTGCGCGTGGCACTGACGTGACGATGGTCGGGATACGTGCTTCATGCCAGCCAATCCCCGTATTTATTATGGTCACGCCAGCTTTTTCGATGGCTTTGGCGATAGTAATGACTTCATCCATGGTGTTGCCATCGGGCACCAAGTCAATCATCGATAAACGGAAGGTGATAATAAACGCTTCTCCCACCGCCTCGCGTACCGCTTTAATAACTTCAAGAGCAAAACGCATACGGTTTTCTAGACTACCGCCCCATTGGTCAGTGCGCTGATTGACGTGATTGCTTAAAAACTGATTGAGTAAATAGCCTTCTGAACCCATGATTTCGACGCCATCATAGCCCGCCATTTGTGCAAGTTTGGCAGTTTTGGCATAGTCTTTGATAGTCGCCAAAATATTTTTTTCACTCATTTGACGAGGTTTGAAGGGTGAAATAGGCGATTTGATGGCACTGGCTGATACCGCCAATGGATGATAACCATAGCGACCGCTGTGAAGAATTTGCAAGATGATTTTGCAGTCATATTGGTGCACAGCTTTGGTGACTTTACGATGATTGACTACATCGCCTTTGTGATTGAGCGTTCCGCCTGCCGGCACTAACCAACCTTCATGATTGGGCGAGATACCGCCCGTGATCATCATGGCAACTCCCCCTTTGGCGCGCTCGGCAAAATAAGCGGCTAGCTTTGGATAGTTAAAGAACCGATCTTCAAGCCCTGTATGCATCGAGCCCATCACAATACGATTTTTTAACGTGGTAAATCCTAAATCCAGGGGTTCAAAAATATGCGGATAATGGGTGTTATGAGTAGATATCTGGCTGTTATTTGACATAAATAATCCTTGGCAGTAATTTCCTTTCACTATTTGGTCACATTAAGCAACTAATCTTGTCATTTTGTAAATGAGTTCGTTATCATAATCAATTCGTCAATGTGGTCACGCAATGTAGCTATATCAACATACCTTAAGCATACATCAAACCAAAATTAGGTCAACCTATTATAAATAGTCATCTTTGAAAGCATAAGGCAAATTTTGTCCCGATGAGTCTACAAAAAAATCATGCTTATTTTTGCGACAATGTTAATATCACGCTAGGATAAAAGTACAACAGGAGGGAAATTACTGTGAAGAAAATGATTGTTAGCACGTCCACGTCATGTCTAGACGACCTTGGCATTCCAGACAATGTCAAAATGTTGCCGATGAATATCCATATGGGCGGTGCCAATTATCTAGATGGACAAGACCTAAGCCTAGATAGGCTGTCGCGTGTTCTACTCGATAACCCCAATATCGAAATCAGTACCTCAGCGCCCACTGAAAATCAGCTCATTGAATTCTTTTATCAACTCATCAAAGAAGATGTGCAAGAAGTTTTAATCATCTGTTTATCCTCTTCTTTAAGCCAAACCTACAATAACTTGCTCAATATTAGCTCGATGTTTAGTCATCGCATGAAAATTTATCTCTATGATTCACGCACGATTTCACATGGCGAAGCGGTTCTTGTACAAGAAGCCTCACGCTTACTCAAACAAGGCATGGAAGTCCCACAAATCATCACCGAAATCAACCGCCTGCGCGATAAAATCCATATCTATTTGGCAGTTGATAACCTTAAAGGTATGATTCGTACCAAGCGTATTTCAGCGCCAGTCGGCTTTTTCGCCAATTTATTCGGTATTAAACCGATTGTAAAAATGGAAGACTCAGGTCAAATGGTCGCCTTTGAAAAGGTGCGCAGTTTTGAAAAATGTATTGAGCGACTCGCGGATGCTGCCATCACCGCCGCCAATGGTAAAAAAGGTACAATGTATGTGCTTAGCGGTAATTTAAACCCTCATACTAAATCACTACTTAACTATTTATCGTCACGCGGTTACGTTAACACCGAAGTTCTTCCTGCCGCCAGTGTCTCTATAGCAAATATCGGTGTGTTCACCCTTGGCTGCGTATTTGTCGAAGACTAAACCCTGACTGGGTTTGCTAGCTTATAAAATAACAGGCGGGCTGTCTGTTTTTGTCATTTTTTTATATTTGTGAAAAAGCAGATTGATATATAGGATTTGGTCAAAATCCTTGTTATGATAAAGGCGTTTATTTATTAACTACAGGGATGTCGTTATGCCAAACTTCCATACAGGGCTGGAAAAAAATCCTGCCAACTATACCCCGCTTACTCCCATTGATTTTATTGAGCGTACTGCTAGCATCTATCCCGATCAAACGGCGATAGTGTATAAAGATTATGAGCACAATGACCTACGTCAAAGTTGGGGCGAAACCTATAATCGCTGCCGCAAAATGTCGGATGCCCTAAAAAAACTGGGCATCGATAAAGACGATACTGTTGCAGTGCTACTGCCCAATACCCCAGCCATGGTTGAAGTCGCGTTTGGCGTACCGATGTCTGGTGGTGTGCTATGTACCTTAAATACCCGTTTGGACATCAATGCTTTGGTCTTTTGCCTACAGCACAGTGAAGCGAAAGTATTGATTGTCGATACTGAGTTTGAACAGCATATTGCGCTGGTTCAAGAGTCATTTCCCAACTTAATTATCATTCATGCCACCGACCCTGCTGTCACGCCCACTGAACAGTTTGGCAACATGACGTATGAAGAATTCATCGCCTCAGGAACCGACTTAGACAACTGGGAAAAACCAACTGATGAATGGGATGCCATCGCGCTCAACTACACATCAGGTACCACAGGCATCCCAAAAGGCGTGGTGTATCACCATCGTGGTGCGACCTTAAATGCTGTCTCTAATATTTTAGATTGGGATATGCCAAAGCACCCTGTGTATTTATGGACGCTACCCTTGTTTCACTGTAACGGCTGGAGCTTTCCTTGGAGCATTGGCGAGCGCGCGGGTACCAATGTGTGCTTGCGCAAAATTGATGCTGATTTGATTTTACGGTTGATTGCCGATGAAAAAGTCACCCATTATAGCGCCGCACCTATCGTGCACAACATGATTGCCAATGGTAATGAAGCGCTGAAAAAAGCCATCAAACATGAAGTACGTTGTAATGTTGCAGGCGCGCCACCCCCTGAATCTTTGCTTGCCAAAATGGAAGAAATGGGCTTTAAAATCACGCATGTCTACGGTTTGACAGAAGTATATGGCCCCGTCACCTTGTGTGTTGAGCGCCCAGAATGGGATGATTTGACTGTCAGTGAACGCGCGCAAAAAAAATCCCGCCAAGGCATGAACTCACATCTGCTAGCGGGGTTTGATGTATTCAAACAAGGCACCACCAACCCAGTTGCAGCTGATGGTAGCGAAATTGGTGAGCTTGCTATCCGCGGCAATATGGTGATGAAAGGCTATCTAAAAAACCGTAAGGCCACCGCAGAAGCCTTTAACGGTGGCTGGTTTAAGACCGGTGACTTGGGCGTCAAATACTCGGATGGTTATATCAAAATTATGGATCGGCTCAAAGACATCATCATCTCGGGCGGTGAGAATATCTCAAGTATTGAAGTAGAAAACGTACTGTATCGTATGCCAGAAGTAGAAAGCTGTGGGGTGGTTGCTGCTCCCCATGACAAATGGGGTGAAGTACCGGTAGCCTTTATCGAAATCCGCGAAGGCTCGACGCTAGATCGGGAAGATATCATTGCCCATTGCCGTAAATATTTGGCAGGCTTCCAAGTGCCTAAACATATTATTTTTGCGCAAATTCCAAAAACCTCGACGGGTAAAGTGCAAAAATTTGAGCTACGTCAAGCGGCGCGCTCACTGGCACATGAAGAAGCAAAAATCACTCACCATCATCCGCAAAGCTATTTGGCAGCGACAGCCGACTCCAATCCGAGCACTGCCATGCCTAGCTCCGCCATACCTAGCTCTGTCATACCTAGCAACACGCAACCCCTACCCAATGATTCATCAGAAGATGCGGCGTACTAAGCCTCAATATTGGCGACTCGTATTGCATATCCTCACTTTTATAGTGGGGATTTTTTTTGCAAAATATGCCTTGAAAACACCCAAAAAATACCCATTTATTTAGAGATTTTCTCATGTTATTTTTAATTAATTATTAACAATCATAAGCGACAATATATGTCGTATATCAGTGATTTAATCCTATAATTTTTCGTATATTTTGTTATTATAGCCTTATCAATTCACTTCTTTTTTAACTTATCCCTACTTTTATATTTTTCCCTTTTTTATTAACTTTTTTTATCAACCTTTTTTATAATAAGGAGTCCTTATGGACGACAATAAAGCCAAAGCTTTAACTGCCGCTTTATCACAAATTGAAAAACAATTTGGTAAAAATACCATCATGCGCCTAGGTGATGAGTCAGCAAAAATCAATGTGGATGTAGTATCTACAGGCTCATTGGGTTTGGATATTGCACTGGGTATTGGCGGTTTGCCAAAGGGTCGTATCGTCGAAATTTATGGTCCTGAAAGTTCGGGTAAAACCACTTTAACCTTGCAAGCAATCGCCCAATGTCAAAAACAAGGCGGGACTTGTGCTTTTATCGATGCTGAGCATGCGCTAGACCCTATTTATGCCAAAAAATTGGGCGTTGATGTCGACGCTTTACTTGTCACGCAGCCTGACAACGGTGAACAAGCGCTTGAAATCACCGATATGCTAGTGCGCTCAGGTGCGGTGGATATGATTGTTGTTGACTCGGTCGCCGCCCTTACCCCACGTGCAGAGATTGAAGGCGAGATGGGCGATAGCCACATGGGTCTGCAAGCGCGCTTGATGAGCCAAGCGCTACGTAAAATCACCGGTAACGCCAAACGCTCTAATTGTATGGTGATATTCATTAACCAAATTCGTATGAAGATCGGTGTCATGTTTGGCTCGCCAGAAACCACAACGGGTGGTAACGCCCTTAAATTCTATGCGTCAGTGCGTTTGGATATTCGTCGTATTGGTGCGGTTAAAGAGGGTGAAAACATCGTCGGTTCTGAGACCCGCGTTAAGGTAATCAAAAATAAACTGGCGCCACCGTTTCGCCAAGCAGAATTTGACATCATGTATGGGACAGGTACCAATCATCTAGGTGAAGTGGTTGACTTGGGTGTCGATATTGATGCGGTCAAAAAATCGGGCGCTTGGTACAGCTACAATGACAGTAAAATTGGTCAAGGTAAAGCCAACGCCATTAGATTTTTGGAAGAAAATCCCCAAATCGCCCAAGAGATTGAAGCCAAAGTGCGTGCTGCTAAGCTTGGTAATGTCGAACCTGTACCAGAAGAAGCCCTTGACGTTGAACCCCCTGAGTTTGTCGAAGGTATGCAATAACTACTTAGCTAACCAAAACCCTAGTTTTTACTGGGGTTTTTGTTTTTAAACCGTCCAACTTGTTCCCCAGCCTGTTAGCTTTTTTTAGTCACGGTTAAAACCGCTATGCCAAATCCTAAATCCTTGTTAGAAACTATCGAAAATCAGTTAATGACTGATGAACAACGCCAAGCTTACCATGACAAGCTTAAAGCCGAGAGCTACATGCGTTGGCTCGCGTTTTATTATCTTGGGCGGCGTGAGCAGTCTAAAAAAGAGCTGCGGGATAAACTACTGGCAAAAGGATGTGATGCGGCGGCTATCGAAGCGCTTTTGAGCGAATTTGAAGCAGAAGGCTATCAAAGCGATGAGCGTATGACGTCTGCATTGATCAAAGAAGGTATCGGCAAGCAGCATGGTACCCAGCGGATTTTTCAAACGTTAAAAAAACATGGATTAACCACCGTCCGTTCGGTCAGTGCGATTAATGCATGGATTGAGACGCACAATGATTTTTTTGAGGATCTATCACTCAATGATATCGAATCAGACAAGCCAAATGAGCAGCTAGATGATGCCTATGAAGTGGATTGGCTTGCCCAAGCGGTGGCAGCACGGGTACGAAAATACGGTGATGCCATCCCGACAGAGCCTAAAGAAAAAGCCCGTCAACTGCGATTTCTGCAATATCGGGGCTTTGCTGCCGATGTGTGTTTTGATGCCTTAAAGTATGACTTAACCACCCTAGCCAATCGCTAGGGCAACGGCTATTTTTTTACCGCCAATTGGTCAAAAATTGCGCCATCTTTAAAAAACTTGCTCATAATCTCATCCCAGCTACCAAAAACTTGATTTGGCTCAAACGTGGCAATTGCAGGAAATTGGCTTTGGTATTTTGCCAAAGTCGCCGCATCCACAGGACGCAAATAATTCTTGGCCATAATCTCTTGGGCAGGTGTATCCCACAAACCTTTTAAATAGGCTTTGGCCAATTCAGTGGTACCTTTTTGCTCGGTAACGGCATTCACCACAGCAACAGGGTTATTAATCTTGACCGAATAACTGGGATAAACAATCTGTAAGTTTTTATCAGCAAATTCTTTTTTGGTGATTTGTGCTTCATTCTCTGTGGTAATCAGCACATCGCCGATTTCTCGTTGTAAAAAGCTTGTTGTCGCTGCCCTTGCACCACTGTCATACACTGCCACATTGCTCAAAATTTGCTTCACCAGCGCTTTGGTTTTGGCTTCGTCATTATTGAAGTGGTGCAAGCCATATCCATACGCACCCAAGAAACCATATCGCGCTGTACCACTGGTTTTTGGATTGGCAATCACGATACTGACACCGGGTTTTGCCAAGTCATCCCAGTCTTTGATTTGCTTGGGGTTGTTGTTGCGAACTAATAGTACCATGGTGCTGGTATAAGGTACCGCGTTATTGGGAAACGCTTGTTGCCAGTTTTTATCCACCAAGCCTTTTTTCACCAGCAGTTCTATATCTGAGGTTTGGTTCATGGTCACCACATCCGCTTTAAGTCCATTGGCCACGCTCAAGGCTTGTTTACTTGAGCCGCCATGCGACTGCTGGATAGTGACGGTCTGTTTTTGCTGCCCCGTAAAAATCGGGTTGTATTCTTTATACAACTCGCGGGACACATCGTAAGATACGTTTAGCAAAGATACACCATTGCCGTTAGCGGCTGAAGCGCTGGCCGTGCTATCGTTTTTGGGCGGGGCTTTTTGGCAGGCAGTTAAGCTTGCCACTGCCATCACTGAGATGCCGGCTAATGCAAAGATTTTACCTTTAGATTGCGTACGGGTAATTAATGGGTGATTTTGGGTCGCGTTTGTCATGTTTTCCTCATAAGTTTTCAAAGTGCCAAGCTAAACATCCAATGGCTTAATGATTGAAAATATAGTAAGGATTTTTAATTATACTGTCTTGGAATATTTAATACTTTCATTATTCCTTAGTTGAATAAAAAAGCCCGTAATGCATACGGGCTTTGAAAGTACAATCCTGCGATTAAAATTTTAAAAACGGGTTTTGAATTTTGGCGCAACTGGATTGGCTTGACCATTAACTGTCGTGGTATTTGCGCCTGCTTGGTTGTTTTGTCCAAATAATGGACCACCGCCACCGCCCATGCCTTTGGTCAACCCTTGCACTGCTTTCATCATTTTGCTGATGCCCGATGGGTCAGATAGCATCTTCATCATTTTTGCCATTTGCTTGTGCTGCTTTAACAGCTGATTGACGTGCTGTACGTCTTTACCCGCGCCTGCCGCGATACGGCGTTTACGGCTTGGGTTGATTTTATCGGGGTTTTTACGTTCAAATGGGGTCATGGAATGAATGAGTGCTTCCATTTCTTTGACCTTTTCTTCTGGTTTGGCATCTGATACCGCTTTTTGAACATCCGCACCGCTCATGCCTGGCATCTTATCCAAGAAGCCCGCCATGCCGCCCAAATTCTTCATTTGTTGGAATTGGGTTAGCAAATCCTCAAGGTCAAACTCGCCGCCTTTTTGGATTTTTTTCGCCATTTTTTCGGCTTTTTCGCGGTCAATTTTTTGCTCGACTTCTTCGACCAGTGACAACACGTCACCCATGCCCAAGATACGCTGTGCCACACGCTCAGGGTGGAAGGGCTCAAGCGCATCAAGTTTTTCACCACGACCCAAAAATTTGATCGGTTTACCGGTGATGGCACGTACCGACAACGCCGCACCACCGCGCGCATCGCCATCAGTCTTGGTCAAAATCATGCCGGTCAAAGGTAGCGCATCATTAAAGGCTTTTGCCGTATTTGCCGCATCTTGACCGGTCATTGAGTCAACGACAAACAAGGTTTCTGACGGGGTGACGGCTGCGGTTAAGGCTTTGATCTCGTCCATCATGGCTTCGTCGATGTGCAGACGACCTGCGGTATCGATAATCAAAATATCTTGAAACTGTACTTTGGCTTGTTCGATGGCGCGTTTGGCGATATCAATCGGGTTTTGGTCAGCACTTGATGGCACAAAATTGGCTTTGACTTGCTCAGCGACTTGCTCAAGCTGCTTGATTGCTGCGGGGCGATAGACGTCGGCAGAGACTAGCATGACTTTTTTCTTATGGCGCTCTTGCAGATATTTGGCAAGTTTACCGGCTGTGGTGGTTTTGCCCGCCCCTTGCAAACCCGCTAGTAGATAGACTACAGGTGGTTTGCCTGTCATTTCAAGTGATTGGTTAGCACTGCCCATCATCTCGGTCAGTTCATCATAGACGATTTTAACAAAGGCTTGACCTGGGGCGAGTTCTTTAAGGACTTCTTGACCTAGGGCTTTGTCTTTTACCCGTGACACAAAATCGCGCGTCACTGGCAAGGCGACATCAGCTTCTAGTAGTGCCATACGCACTTCACGCAAGGTGTCTTTGATGTTGTCTTCAGTTAGCTGCCCTGTACCAGAGATACTACGTAAACTCGTCGACAGGCGTTCGGTTAAGGTTTCAAACATATAATTTCTCTAATCTATTGCTATCAATTTTATAATCTTACTATTTTATGCTAAATTAGCTAAAACTGCTAATATAATACCGATAAAATCGCGATTTGTTGCATGGGTCATGCTAGTATAACCATCGCATTTTGCACGTATTTGATGATTTTTGATGAGGCTAGGGTGTTTGTAATCTTTGTACTTGCGTTAGTCTGTTATGGCTTAACTACCGTCTATTTGATGTGGGCAGTTACGCAACAAAAGCCCATCCGTAAAAGCATGGTGCTTGGGCAATTGCTGATTGGGTTATTGGGTCATGCGGTGGTGTTATATCCTGATATCATTACCCAAGGCGGGCTAAACTTTAATATTTTTAATGTCGTGTCGTTGACGACATTGTTTATGCTGTTATTTTATTGGGGGTTTTGTCTTTATCGCCAAATTTTGCCGCTTGGGATTTTGGCAACGCCGTTGGCATTTTTGGGCATGATGATTGGTTTTTTTGGCGATGCACCCTATCACCCGCTATCAACCATCAGTCCTATCTTACAAGCCCATATCATCATGTCTTTGGCTGCCTATTCGGTACTATTTATGGCAGCGATTGCCGCGATTATGCTACGGCTACAAATCAGCGAACTCAAACGTCAAACCTTTCACCGTGTCTGGGTCGATAAACTCCCTTCACTCCAAAGCATGGAAGCCTTGCTGTTTGATATGATTACTGTCGGTTTTGGCCTATTGTCGATTTCGCTGTTGTTGGGCTTTATCGATACTACCAATTTACTGGCGCAGCATTTGGTACACAAGACTGTGTTTAGTCTGTTGTCTTGGCTGGTATTTGGGGCGTTATTGGTTGGACATTGGCGCTTTGGCTGGCGAGGTCAACGCGCGGCTAATATGACGCTATATGGTGTGATTTTGCTTGGCTTGGCGTTTATCGGGACGAAGTTTGTGTTGGAGCTGATTTTAAACAAATAAAAACCCCAATTTTATCGCTAAAACTGGGGTAAAATGCCGCTTAACTAAGTGATAAGTAAGCGGCTAAATTAAATAACTAGCAATTAGTTAGCCAATTTTGATTGTACGTAGCTGATAGCACTTTGCACCGTGGTCAATTGTGCGCTGTCTTCGTCAGGAATGGTAATACCAAATTCGTTTTCAAAAGACATCACCAATTCAACAAGGTCAAGTGAATCTGCACCGAGGTCATCCATAAATGAAGATTCATTTTTGATGTCTTCTGCATTCACGCCTAATTGCTCAGCTACTGCGGCTTTTACTTTTTGTTCGATTTCGTTACTCATGCTTCTCTCCTTGCATTGGGGTATATGATATATCGAGTAAACTACATATTAGAGCATATTATCATGCTCATTGCCTATTTCAAAATAAAATAATGCAACCTGTTACTATTTCAAAAACTGTATTTTAAGTTCAAAAACTGCATTTTAACGCTCGTTAGGTTGGTGTTTGGCAGGCTAAACCATTTACATGTACATGCCGCCATTGACGTCAAGCACGGTACCGGTAATATAACCTGCTTCTTCACTTGCCAAGAAATTTACCGCAGCGGCGATGTCTTCAGGTTTGCCCAATCTGGCTAGCGGAACGGTATTAAGCATGGATTGAATCAATGCTTCATCAAGCTCGCTGGTCATGTCAGTGTCGATAAAGCCCGGTGCCACGCAGTTGACGGTGATTTGGCGTGACGCAATCTCCCGAGCCAGTGAGCGGGTAAACCCTTCAATGCCTGCTTTGCTTGCCGTATAGTTGGTTTGTCCGGCATTGCCCATCGCAGCGACTACGGAAGTGATATTAATGATACGACCTTGCCGCGCTTTCATCATGCCTTTCATGGCGCGTTTACTGGTACGAAATACCGAGGTCAAATTCACGTCGAGCACGCGCTCCCAGGCATTGTCATCCATCCGCATGAGCAGACCATCTTGGGTAATGCCGGCATTGTTGACTAGCACCTGCACATTGCCAAATTCTTTTTCAATGCTATCAAATAACTGGTTGATTTGCTCGGTATCTTGCACATTGAGCACGCGACCTGCACCACCCAATTCCTGTAGGTAATCATTGACTGCCGCTGCGCCTTCTTCACTGGTAGCAGTGCCGATGACAAGATAGCCTTCATTTGCCAGACGTTTGGCGATTGCTTGACCAATCCCACGGCTAGCGCCTGTCACTAATGCAATACGTTGAGTCATATACTTCCTTGGTTTTTTTATTGGGCTGATAATTGTTGTTTTATATTGTCTAGTTTAGCCACTGTATCGGTCGCTAGTGTGGTAATTTTCTGCGCTTGGCGTTTGGCTAGTCCTGTCAGCACACTACCGCTTCCACATTCGATTTGTAAGGTGACTTGTGCGTCTGCTAAATTATTCTCAATAGTCGACCATAGCACGGGCATATTGAGCTGCTCAATCAAGGCGTGTTTGATTGCAGTGACATCGGTTTCTACCCGTGCATGGCGATTTTGTATCACCGGAATACTGGGTGGGTTAAATGTCACGTTTTCTAATTCTGCGGCAAGCTTATCGGTGGCAGGTGTCATCAGTTGGCAATGTGACGGTACACTGACTTTAAGCGGCATGCTTTTTTTACCGAGTGAAGCGATTTTCTCTGACGCTAAATCCACGCCTGCCACATTACCTGCAATCACCACTTGCCCTGGCGCATTAAAATTGGCTGGGCTGACCACTGCCTGCGTATGCGCCGCTACCACAGCCTCACATATTTGTTGTACATCTTCATCGGGCAGACCTAAAATCGCTGCCATTTTACCTGTTTGTGATTGCATGGCGGCGCTCATATACTGACCGCGTTGATGCACCAGCTTTACAGCATCTGCCAAACTCAATACCCCAGCGGCACACAGCGCACTGTATTCGCCCAGTGAATGCCCTGCAACATATGCCGGCTGTAAATCAAGCTCATCACGCAGCACTCGCCAAATCGCCATACTAGCGGTCAATAGTGCAGGTTGGGTATACGCGGTATCATCCAAAGACGCGGCACCTGACGCCCCTTGGCATATCGCCCACAAGTCAAACCCAAGCGCCTTTGAGGCTTCATCAAACGTTGCTTTGACAGTAGGATACTGGGCTGCCCAATCTTGTAGCATGCCCACACTCTGCGAGCCTTGTCCTGGAAAAATCACAGCATATTTCATAGATGCAGCATTGTGTTGGGATGAAGTGGCTGGTTGATTTGCGCTGGCTTGGCTTTGCATTGGGTTATCCATAATGTCCTAACTTATTATCTTGTACTGCTTATGTTGTACCGCTTATGTTGTATTGCGTCTACTAGACCGCTAAAAAACATGGTCAAAAAAATTTGCTTAGGCGATTTTTTGGTCGATTACTTTACCAAAAGTTATCAGCAAAATCAAAATGGGTCATCAGCTTGGATTGACGTTATAAGCTTATCAAACTTAACTGGCAATAATATAACTTACTATCGAGCCAGCAGGTAAAAGTAAGCCAGTAAATTTATGTGTACAATTGTACTCTGATTATTATGGCATATTGAAAAAAAAATTCTAGTTTTTTCTTTCGGGTATTTTTACATCAAAAACAAATAAAAAAAGGCTGATGAATTATCATCAGCCTTTTTGGTGCTTAGCCAATGCATACTAAGCTACGTCAAAGCCCTGCATTTTGCGTTAATTATTCAGCAACGGCTGCTACTTTGAATAATTGACGACCACGGTAAAAACCGTCTTTGGTCGCATGGTGACGGATGTGTTTTTCACCAGTTGTTGCATCTACAGCAACAGCATTGATTGTGATGCGGTCGTGTGAACGACGCATATCACGGCGTGAACGGCTTTTACGGTTTTGTTGAACAGCCATGAGGTTAGCTCCTGTGCTTCTCGCTATTAAAACATCGTTCCCTTAACCTCATTACATCATCATGCAAACAACTTGATATCGATATTTGGCATGGATATAAGGCAAACTATTGGAACAGACAATCAGATAAATTTATAAACGCCATATTATACGTAAAAAAACCCATTTAGCAAAGCCTTAACCGACATTTAGTGGCAAGTTTTTGTTACTACGTGTAGGACGGCATATCTAATGACGTGGTTGTTATTAACTTTTTAGGCTTGCCAGTACCGCAAACGGATTTTCTTTTTCCGCCACTGCCTCTGGCAACTCGCCGACCTCAGTGACTGCCATTTCGCAGTCATCATGCTTGGGCGCTAATGGCAAATCCACCAATAGTTCATCTTCAATCATCGGTAATAGCCACAGTTTATTGTCATCCGTTAGCTCATCAATCAGGATGATTTCTGTGCCTTCATCAAGCAATGCGACGTGATTTTCATCTTCAAGTAGCGCAAGCTCACTATCGACATCTAGACTCACTGCGACGGGGTCTAGGCAGCGCTGGCAGGTTTGCCAAAGCACGCCCGTGGTGTGTAGTTGCCAAAATACCACGTCCCCTTTTTTCTGAATATCTAGTATCACATCCAGTGGCTGATCGTTGTCATGATGTTCATCACCCAAGGCATAGATACGTGGTAAATCCTTGAGACTCACCTTGCCTTCCCAGTGATAATGGTTATCGTTGTTATACTCCCAACGTGCCAAGTCAATAAACTTAACCAAGCTGGCACTGGCGCCAATCTCACTGGTGGTATTATTGGCGGTTTTGGATGGGGCAGTTGTTGGTACATCTTGCGATGATTGTGATGGCACGTTTGATAAAGAATGTAGCGTCATTTCACCGCTCCTGTTAGTTATGTTGCGTTGTAGTATAAAGCATACTGACGTTCATTGCATGGTAGCATGTTGTTGGCGTGATTTCCTAGTCGATGCGGGCTGTTAAATTGTATAATAGCCATTTTTATCAATCCTACTTTTGCTATGTTCACACACCTATCGCCAATATCCGCACAAATATCACCACAAACCCTTGCTATTTTTCCCTTTATGACGCTGCCTTTTGTCAGTCAATTCGCGGTGGCGCCTGTGTTAGCCAATGATATGGACACCACTGTGATTGACCAACAAAGGGCGCAGTTAGCATTAAAGGTTAATTTTGTGCCCGTACTCGCCAGTATATCAAAGACAAAAAATCGCCCTTTGACTGACTATCAATGGGTATCGGTGGAAGCATTACAAGTGCAATGGCTGATAGGTTGGTTCAAACTGTGGTTTTGCTATCGTGATACGATTTTGGTCAAAGGCGAGCATGAGCCTGAATATTTTGCCGCGACCGATACCGATCCTGCCAAAATTGTGTTCGCCCATGGATTTTTTGCCAGTGCCTTGCATGAAATCAGCCATTGGTGTATGGCAGGTCAAAAACGCCGATTGCTCAATGATTTTGGCTACTGGTATGCGCCCGATGGACGTAATCAGCAGCAGCAGCAACAGTTCGAACAAGTAGAAATCCTGCCGCAGGCGATTGAATGTTTATTGACGCTGGCTTGCAACAAACCCTTTAGCGTGTCTAAAGATAATTTGTTTGCCGATTTTGATACCAGTCAGAGCACTTTTGAAGCCGATGTCCAAGCCCAAGCGGTGAAGTTTTGGCAAACGGGGCAAAAACTGTCAACCGATGCCAAATTCTTGCTAAGCCAGTTAACCAAACTGCGCCCGCTACCATTGACCTCGTTTGATATCTATCATAATTTTATCAAAGTTAGTTTTTATCAAAGTTAATTAAGCCAATAAAAAAGGCAGTGTTCAATGACTGCCTTTTTTATGCGGGATAAAAACTTAATCTTCTTTATATTTGTCATGACAGGATTTACAGCTAGCGCCCAAATCGCCAAATTGGGTTTTGATGCCATCAACACTGGTTGCAGTCGCAGCGGCGGCATTGAGGGCACTGGCAGCGGTTTTAAATTTATCAATGTGCTGTTGGAACCCTGCAGCATCGCTCCAAATTTCATCTTTTGCTTCACCGCCTTTGGCTGTCTCTGGATAATGCACCCAAGGATTTTGGTTAAGTTTGTCGGCGGCGGCTTTGACTTGCGCGGCATCAAATTTGCTTGGATCTTTGACCATCGCACCAATGGTTTGATTGGTTTTTTTCCAATCTTTCATGATTCTTTCACGCGCTTTTTTGTGGTCTTCTGGCGTCATGTTAGGGTCAACTGCCGTGGTCGACGTCGTTGTGGTACTTACCGTAGCGGTTGCCGTTGCACCATTGGCGCTAGCGGTAACTGTGGTAGCAGGCGCTGAAGCAGTAGTTGTGGTTGTGGTTTCTGTTTTTTTATTACAGCCTACCAACGCCATGGCAACGATTAATGGGGTGGCAAATTTTAATGCAGTCGACATCGTCCCTTCCTTCCGTGTTTTTGGTTTATATGAATTAAATAATGAATGTTATTATCAGAGTGTGGATTAATCATCTCTAAGGATTTTAACAAGTATTGGCAAAAAAATTATTATGATTTGGTAACTAAGCCTAACCACTGTGCCTACCCACTATGTGAGATAGGGTGTGGTTTTTTGATTAAGTGCTTTGTAGTTTGATTGCTTTGCCTTGGGCTTTGATGGGCTTACCTTGTAGGACGGCTTGGGCGATTTTGATATGTTTAGGGTCATGAAAACCTGTGATGTGATACAAGGTTAGACCTTCGGCATTGTAGATGGTCATCCCATCGGTAGTGGGCTCAATGCTATCGCTAGGCAATAATTGATAACTTGTGACTTTAGCACCTTGGTGATGGCTAAAACCCTGTTGGGTCAGTCGCAGCTCACCCCCTGCTAAAGTCGCCACCTCTTTTTTTCGGTTGAATGATTGCCACGCAACACTTGCAATAATGGTTAGTAAAATCATCAGCGAGCCGCTGGCAACTGAGAGCATTTTAAATGCCATCAATAGCCCTACCCCGGCAATTGCGATACCCACCCAAAGTATTTGGGTCAACATGGTGCGTGTCGCCGCTTGACTTTGCAGACCAATGGTAACGCCTGTCTCGGTGACTTTTAACATACTAATCTCTATGACAATTAAAAGGGCGTAGCGCCTACGCCCTTACTAGCCTAGCCTTTTTTGTTAGGCTGTTTTACCAACCTAGCACCGCTTGTTGTTCAGCAATCAGCTGTTTGATGCCTTCTTCGGCAATCGCTAGCATCTCATCCACTTGCGCACGGGTAAAAGGTTTTTCTTCGGCCGTGCCTTGGATCTCGATAAACTCGCCTTTTTGCGTCATCACGACGTTAAGATCTGTGTCACAGCTTGAGTCTTCGCTATAGTTCAAATCCAAGAGTACTTCACCATTTTTGATGCCCACAGAGACCGCTGCTACCAAGCCAACCAAAGGATCGGCTTTGAGTTTTTTGGCGGCTTGCAGTTTTTCTAACGCATCGACCAATGCCACAGCCGCACCGGTGATACTGGCAGTACGGGTACCGCCATCGGCTTGCAGCACGTCACAGTCGATATGGATGGTATTTTCCCCAAGCTTTTCAAGATCTAGCATCGCCCGTAAGCTACGACCAATCAACCGCTGAATCTCTTGGGTACGACCTGATTGTTTACCTTTGGCGGCTTCGCGTTGGGTACGCTCGTGGGTCGCGCGTGGCAACATACCGTATTCAGCGGTAATCCAGCCTTTACCTGTGCCTTTGAGCCAGCGCGGTACTTGGGTTTCGATACTGGCGGTACATAGCACTTTGGTATCACCATAGCTGACCAACACGGCACCTTCAGCATGTTTGGTAAAGTTACGCACAAAACTCATTGGGCGAAGTTGGTTGTTTTCACGATTATCGATACGCATAAGATTCCCTAAAAGACCGCCTTGACGGTTTGGTAGATAGTTTTTAAGCAATGGGCAAAAATTACAGTGGTTTTATGCTACCTTGCCAACCCAGTTTTAGCAAGACAATTCCGTCGGCAACATAGCAGGTTGCTATTCAAGTCCTTCGCGCTTACGTAGCTCTTTACGTAAAATTTTACCAACATTGGACTTGGGCAGACTATCGACAAACTCGACATAGCGTGGGCGTTTATAGCCACTTAAGTGCTGTTTACCAAACGCCAGTAGTTGCTCAGCGGTGACACGGTTATGTTTTCTGACCACGAATATTTTGGGCTCTTCGCCGCGCGTCGCGCTTGGTACCCCAATCGCCACACACTCGAGTACATCGGCATGCTCTAGCATCACTGACTCAATCTCATTTGGGTAGACATTAAACCCTGACACCACAATCATGTCTTTTTTACGGTCAACGATTTTGATAAAACCGCGCTCATCAATGATGCCAATATCGCCTGTGCGCAAATAGCCTGTTGCGGTAAACGCATTAGCAGTCTCAACCGGTATATTGCGATACCCCACCATCACTTGCGGGCCTTTGACGGCGATTTCGCCGCGTTCACCAATGCGCACAGGTTGGTCATTGTTATCCAATAAGATGATGTCTGTGGCAGGGGTTGGTAGCCCGACTTTGTTGGTAAATTCTGCGATAGTTAATGGATTAAAGGTAATCACAGGCGCGGTTTCTGAGAGCCCATACCCTTCGATAATCGGCAACCCTGTGATGGTGTGCCATTTTTTAGCAACGCTGGGTAGGATTGCCATGCCGCCGCCAATGGTGGCTTTGAGTTGGGAAAAATCGAGCCTTCGAAATTCAGGATGCTGTATCAAGGCGCTAAATAGCGTATTGACCCCCAAAATAAAATGCGGCGGTGTACGCCTTAGCGTATTGACCAGTTCATTGATATCACGTGGATTGGGCACGAGCCTTGAGGCAAAACCACGATATAAAATAAAAACACAGCAAATGGTGAATGAAAATACATGATACAGCGGCAACGATGCCAAAATAATATCTTCCTGCCCTTCTTCATCATACGCGCTGCGAATCAACGCATCGATTTGCAGCAAATTGGCAATCACATTACCATGACTGAGCATCGCGCCTTTTGCCGTCCCTGTGGTACCACCGGTATATTGAATTAATACGATATTCGATAACGTGAGATTTGGGCGCTCATAAGCCTTGCTAGCGCCCGCTAATAACTGACTAAAATAAATCCAATTACCTTTGGGCGGCAAATCGGTGGTCGCTGAGACCATATTGATTAACGCGCCTTTGAGCTTACTTTTTAAATCGCCCAAACGACAGATGATTAAATGATGTAAATCGCGGTTAAGGTTATCGGCAATGTCTTTATAGGTATAAATAAATTTATCTAATATAAACAACGCCTTGATATCGGCATCATCCATTTGGTGCTCAAGCTCGCGACTGGTGTAGGAAGGATTCATACTCACCAGTACCATGCCAGCACGGATGACGCCAAGGGTAATCACAGGATATTGCAAAATATTGGGCAACATCACGCCAACCGCGTCACCGACCTTGAGCCCTAACTGCTGTAAATAAATGGCAACTTTTAGACTCAGTTTATCTAGCTGCTCGTAACTAATCTCTTGATCATCGCAATAATACGCCACTTGCCGCGCATGTTTGGCAAACCCCGCTTCTAAGATGTCAATCAGCGACGTTTGTTCATCTGGCATATCGATGGTACTACAAATGTTATAGCGCTCGTAGCTAATCAGCCACGGTTGCTGATTTTTTTCCCATTCATACATCTCATGCATCGGGCGCTCATTGATTGGTGAAATAGCGTCATCCATAAACTCAGTATTACCCGTAACAGCCGATTGGTATTCCCAATTTTATAAGGTTAGGCGGGTGCGCTGCAATAAAAAACCCAACTAATCTGATATAGAAAAGCTGGGTTTTGGCAACAAGCATTAGCTTACTTTTTTTCTTCAAGTTTACGCAGTTCTTTGCGCAGGATTTTGCCAACATTTGATTTTGGCAATTCATCCACAAATTCAACTTTACGCGGACGTTTATAACCCGTCAACTCGCTTCGCGCGTATTGCAGCAACTCTTGCTCGGTGAGGCTTGGGTCTTTACGTACCACAAACGCTTTTGGCACTTCACCGCTTTTTTCGCTCGATACCCCAATCACCCCAACTTCCAACACTTTAGGATGTGCCGCTAGCACTTCTTCAACTTCGCTTGGATAGACATTAAATCCTGATACCAAAATCATGTCTTTTTTACGGTCAACGATTTTGAAATAGCCTTGCTCATCAACGACAGCGATGTCACCGGTTTTGAAATAACCATCTGCTGTCATTACTTCGGCAGTGGCTTCAGGACGCTGCCAATAGCCTTTCATCACTTGTGGACCTTTAACTGCAATCTCACCACGCTCACCTGCTGCGACTTCATTGCCGTTGTCATCGAGCAGCTTGATGTCGGTGTTGGGCAGCGGGATACCGATTTTGGCGCTAAATTTCTCTTGCGTCAAGGGGTTTAGGGTGACAACGGGTGAAGTTTCGGACAAGCCGTAGCCTTCTAAAATATTGGTACCTGTAATACGTTTCCACTCTTCGGCGGTTGAAGGCAATACCGACATACCACCGCCAAGCGACAAACGCAATTTGCTATGGTCTAATGCCCGAAAACCAGTATGGTGCGCCAAACCATTAAATAATGTGTTCACCGCTGGGAAAAATACTGGCTTATATTTTGCTAGTTCTTTGACAAAACTGTCCAAGTCGCGGGGGTTTGGAATCAATACACCGGTAAAGCCCATGTTCATACCTAGTAACGCACAGGCGGTAAATGAGAAAATATGGTAAAGCGGTAAGGCAATGACGGCGTACTCACCTACCATTTGATTGGGGAATACTTGTCTGGCGAACTCTTGGCACTGTAGCATATTGGATACCAAGTTGCTGTGGGTAAGCATCGCACCTTTGGCAACCCCTGTGGTGCCGCCCGTGTACTGTAGTACCGCAACATCACTGCCTTTGATACCCTCTGGGCGCTGATAGCGACTGGCAGACGCTTGCTTGATTACACTCTTAAATGTCACATGCCCGTCAATTTGCCAAGCTGGAATGGCTTTTTTGACATACTTGACCACGGTATTGACTAGCATACCTTTGAACGTACCCATCAAATCACCGATTGAACAGACGATAACGTGATCAACCATTTTTTTGCCGATATCTTGATAGGTTTTGGCAAAGTTTTCAACGATAAATAACGCTTTGGCTTGCGAGTCTTCTAACTGATGCGCTAATTCATGAGCGGTGTATAGTGGATTGACATTGACCAAGATAAAACCTGCGCGGATGATACCAATCATACACACTGGGTATTGCAAGATATTTGGCATCATCACCGCAACGGTATCGCCTTTTTTTAGACCCAATCCCTGCAAATACGCCGCGATTTGGCGGCTATAAGTGTCTAGCTGACGATAGGTCAAGCTACTACCCATGCACACAAATGCATCACTATCATTGAATTGTTCGAAATTCTTTTCAAAAACATTTATTAGGCTGACTTCGTCACCGGGCATTTGCATGTTATAGTTCATGCCGTAATGCTGGTAAGTCTTTAACCAAGGTTTCTCATGATGATCGGTAAGCTTTGGCGCATGGGGCTGCGCTTCCCTATTATCGACGGGAGTATCGATGGGAGTATCGATAGGCGCAGTGTCTTGGGCATTGTTGTCAGGGGTTTGAGCTGAGGTGGTTGATTCATTCATGAGAAGTTATTTCCTTAAGGTATACCGTCTATCAGTAAGTATGCGGTCTATCAGCGAATAGCATATTGATAATTAAAAGAATTTTTATAAAAAGGTCAATCCCACTGCTAAAAATTATATTAAAAATCGCGGCCAAATGTACTATTAACATACTAAATATTTACTTAATTCTCAAGCCTATTCTCTGTACTTATGGGATGATAAAAATGATTTCGCGTCGAAATAGTTATCCTTTATTTGACCGTTAAAGCGGTTACAGTGTCCAGTTATCTTTAAAAGGCGTTTTTGCGACACAGTTTGACGTGTAAAACTGGGCAAATTTGCCATGTCATGGATTAACACTTGTTTTTCTACTCTCAAGCTTTATGATATTTCCTCATACTTCTTATCTCCCTTTTGAACTTTCTTTCTTTTGCACTTTCTTTTATTTTTTGTCATTGATTAAGTAACCATTATGTCTGATACCCTTGTAGCAAAAACTACCAAACCAAAAGATTTGAACAACCCCACTCGCTCAGTCGCTGAATTTACCGAAAACGCGTATTTGAACTATGCGATGTACGTCATCATGGATCGGGCATTGCCACACATTGCGGATGGACTCAAGCCTGTGCAGCGCCGTATCGTGTATGCGATGAGCGAGCTTGGGCTCAAAAATACTGCCAAACCCAAAAAATCAGCGCGCACTATCGGTGACGTCATTGGTAAATACCATCCGCATGGCGACTCCGCCTGTTATGAAGCCATGGTATTGATGAGTCAGCCGTTTAGCTACCGTTATCCACTCATTAGCGGTCAAGGCAACTTCGGCTCGCCCGATGACCCAAAATCCTTCGCTGCGATGCGCTATACCGAAGCCAAGCTATCGGCTTATGCCAATACTTTGCTAAACGAGCTTGGTCAAGGCACGGTCGATTGGCAAGACAATTTTGACGGCACCTTGCAAGAACCCGTCACCTTGCCTGCCCGTCTACCGAACATCTTGCTCAACGGCACAACGGGCATTGCGGTCGGTATGGCAACCGATATACCGCCACATAACTTGTCTGAAGTGGTCAAAGGCTGCATTGCGCTGCTTAAAAAACCCACGATGACGGAAAAAGAGCTGGCAAAGTACATCCCTGCACCCGATTTGCCGACCAAAGCAGAAATCATCACCTCGCCTGAGGATTTGCTACAGCTATATACAACGGGTCGTGGTAGCTACAAAATGCGCGCTACTTATCATGTCGATGACAAAGAAAAAAACTTAGTCATCATCGATGCGCTACCCTATCAAATATCCGGCAATAAAATCATTGAGCAAATTGCCAATTTAATTAATGCCAAAAAACTGCCTTGGGTAACTGACATCCATGACGAATCCGACCACCAAAACGCTTGCCGTATCGTGCTTGAGCTGCGCTCTAACCGTGTTGATATCGAGCCGATGATGAGCCATTTGTTTGCCAGTACCGACCTTGAGAGTAATTACCGAGTTAATCTCAACATGATTGGCACCAATGGCAAACCCCAAGTCAAATCACTGCTGAACATTCTTACCGAATGGCTCTCTGTGCGCCGAGATACCGTCACGCGCCGTCTACAATACCGCTTGGATAAAATCGAGCAGCGCCTGCATATCTTGGCAGGTTTGCTGATTGCCTATCTGCATATTGATGAAGTGATCCGTATCATCCGTGAGGAAGACGACCCAAAAGCAGAATTGATGACCCGCTATGATTTGACCGAAATCCAAGCCAACGCAATTTTGGACATTCGTCTGCGTCAACTGGCGCGCCTTGAAGAAATTGAGCTCAAACGTGAACAAAGTGACCTAGAAGCAGAAAAAGCCCAAATCGAAGCATACTTGAACAACCCAGATAAATTGACTGGCTTAATGATTGAAGAGCTCACTGCCGATATGAAAGAGCATGGCGACAAACGCCAATCACCGATTGTAGAACGCACGGAAGCCACCGCGCTTAAAGAAACTGACCTAGCCCCCAGCGAGCCTGTGACAGTCATCGTGTCAAAATCAGGCTGGATTCGCTCCGCCAAAGGTCACGATGTCGATGCCGCCAATATGAATTACCGTTCGGGCGATGCCTATCTTGCCCATGCGCAAGGCAAATCCAATGAAAAAGTCTATCTCATGGATAACACCGGTCGCAGCTATCGCCTCGATGCCCATACCTTACCCTCCGCGCGGGGGCAAGGCGAGCCGCTTACCAGCCTGCTAAAACCTACGGGCGGAGCAAGTTTTGTCAATGTGCTGATGGGACAAGATGACAGTAAGCTCATCATGGCAAGCTCACAAGGCTATGGCTTTATCAACACTTTTGCTGATCTTGATACCAACCAAAAAGCGGGCAAAAACGTGATTAATTTTGATGACGCCTATAGTTTAATAACCCACCAAATTGGTGAGCAAGATACGCTAGTTGGCGTGGTCAGCTCGGCAGGGCATTTGCTGGTATATCCATTGACTGAGTTACCGATGATGAAAAAAGGCAAAGGCAATAAGCTGATTGATTTAAAAGACGGTGACAGTGTGGTCGCCATCACCACCTTTAGCGAAGGGGATAGTTTGTCATTGGACAGTGGTAAACGCACCTTGACGCTCAAACCGATGGATATTGCCAATTTTATGGGTACACGCGGTCGACGCGGCGCACTCTTGCCAAAAGGGTTTCAAAAGGTGAGTGGGGTTCAAAAAATCTAATGGATAAACAATTAGATTTTGACTATATTCGCTTTGAATGGGACATTAGTAAAAATACTAGTAATCAAACCAAACATGGATTATCCTTTGAATTAGCGATTTATGCGTTCTTTGACGAACAGGGTTTTAGTGAAAGACATCAAATTGTCGATGGTGAACAGCGTTGGCGTACTTTGGGTATGATTGATGGTTGTGTGGTTGTTTTTGTGGGGCATTTGACCCATTATGATGATAAAAATACTGAGGTTGTAAGGATAATTACTGCCCGCAAAGCAACCAAACAAGAAGAGAGAGAATACTATGGCTACCGTTAGTATGACATTTAAAAAAGGGGAACGACCACCTGCCTTAACTGCTGAGCAAAAAGCGATGCTTACTCGGTTGAAAGCAATGCCCGATAGTGAGATTGATACCAGTGATGATTGGGGCGATTTGGAAGCCTTAACCATTGAGTCAGATAAGCATTTGGTTGAAGACTTTGCTAAAGTCTGCGAAAGCCAACGCTTGAGTATGAATGAGGTGATTAATCAGTTGATGCAGTCTTATGTTAAACAATTTAACACTGTTTAGCGTATAACAGTTGCATTAAAGGCTTTGGACATTGCCAACTTTATGGGCGTGCGCGATAGACGCGGAGCACTCTTACCAAAAGGGTGTTAAAAGGTGGATGGTGTAGAGAAATTTTGATTTCACTGGATAAATAATTTAGCCCATCATACCAATAATCGGTAAGATATGATGATTAATAAACATTTTTCACATAAATTTTTTGAAATAAGGTCAGTTCTATCATATGGAATGGATTATTGGGATTATTATTTTTATTTTAATTGGTGGGTTGATTGAATTATTTGATCACCAAGGAATTAGAGGTAAATTGTCAGCTATTTTTGGCTGGATAGCATTGATTTCTTCTCTCATAGTTATAGGCTGCATGGTCTTTCTGTCTTATGTTGGTGTTTGGGTCATTTATATTGGCGTACCAACAATTCTAATTAGCAGTTTTTTATGGTGGCTTGTAATGCCAAAAAATAAGAATTAACAAGCGAATAATTAAAAATGAATCAAAATAAAAACCAACTTACCACTACAACAGGAAATGGCGTAGCGTTAAGAAATGCGAGTAAGAGTTTAAAAATCACCAATAAGTTATTGGCAGAAGTTGATGATTTTGATAAACATTGGGAATGGTGGTTGTCGCTTGAGGATTATTATAGAGCATTGTTTTTAAAAAATGTTTTAGATTTGGATATTGTAGAGTATGAGTGGGTATGGGTAGAGAATTTAGAAAAGTACAATTTTGTACTCACTAAGTTGGATATAGATTGGTTTAACAAAACCCAAATAATAGCTCATTTAAAAAAAATATTTTTTTTAAATGAGCTATATCTACCTAGAGAAGGCATCGAAGATATCTGTTGTTTAGGTTATTTAAAGGATATTACCACTTTAGAGTTATGGGAAAATGCAATTAATGATATTTCGGATATATCTAACCTTAAACGATTATGCACTCTCAATCTTAATAGTAATAATATCACAGATATTACAGCGTTGAGTAATTTATACAGCCTAACTGACTTAGACCTAGGTTTTAATCAAATCACTGACATTTTTCCTTTGGCTAAACTAACTAATCTAAATAGCTTAATATTGTATCGAAATCAAATTCAGAGTGTTTCTGCTTTAGACAAGTTAATAAATATAAAGCGATTAGAATTGAGTTTTAATAACATAGAAAGAATTGAATCTTTGAGCAATATATTAAATTTAGAAAAATTAAATTTATGGGGTAATCAAATATACGACATATCATCGTTAAGTAATTTAGCCAATATAATTGAGCTTGAATTGACTGATAATAATATAACTGATATAGCACCTTTGTCGAATTTGACAAAACTGGAAACTTTAGGGCTAAGAAATAATCGAATAAATAATATAACCCCCTTAATAAAATGTATCAATTTAAAAGAATTATTTTTATGGGATAATTATATTACAAATATCGACATATTATCTAATCTGAAAAATTTGGTTAGATTAGATTTAAGACAAAACCAGATTAACAATATATCTGCACTAGCCAATTTAAAAAAATTGGAATGGCTGAATTTACAGAACAATCCCATTCTTTTATATCAGATTGATTGGCTACGCCAAAATTTACCTAATTGCGAAATAATTTTTTAGGAAGTATTGAATGCCTTTTTTTGATACAGAATTTGTAAGAAAAGAATTAGATTTAGCTTTCATACAAAATTCAGAACTAAGATTGTTAAACTTGATTAAAAGCAACTCATTTTTGTTAAGCGAATTATACGATAGACATTACGGAATTAGACCAAATTTTAATGAAGTTAGTTTTGGTGATAAATATCGTTGCGATTTTTGTTGGTTGAATGACAATTCAGATGGTGCAGAATGGGTAATTGTGGAGATTGAAAAACCCAAAATGAAATTATTTACTAAACAAGGCGAGCCTACAAGCGACCTGAACCATGCCATAGAACAGATAAAATCTTGGCAAAGATACTTTGATAGATTTCCACATGAAAAATCAAGAATTTTTGGGGCTGTTTCTCGCTTTCGCTGGATATTAGTGGCAGGTGATAGAAATGATTGGTTAGAGCATGAAGCACTTAACTGGAGAGAACATAATAATCGCACCACGAATATTGAAGTTAGAAGTTCAGATATTTTTTATAAGGCTTTAAACAAATATGAGAAAATTACAGACCATTTTTGGAGTTTTGAAGTAAATCCAGTTTCCTTGCCAGCAAAAGATTTACAAACTTATTGCCTGAATGACGATTATTTAAATTTTTGGAAACAAAGACTAAACTAGAGCATAAAAATGCAAACCGAAGCCCTATTTGAAAACATCGCCGACCGCATTGAGCAAGAACTCACCCAAGCTGAACAATCCATCTACATTGCAGTCGCATGGTTCACCAACTCACGCCTATTTAACGCCCTTTTAGACAAAGCCAAACAAGGCATCACTGTCCAACTACTCATCAGCAACGACCCCATCAACCAACAAAGCCCCATCGACTACAACCAACTTAACATCGGCAACTCAGTCACTTATCTTATCGGTGATGGCAAAGACGATTTAATGCACAACAAATTTTGTATCATCGACGAATATACTGTCATCAACGGCTCTTACAACTGGAGTAAAAAAGCCGAACGCAACCACGAAAACATCATCATCACCACAGGTGATAGCGTCCTTGCCCAATCATTTATCAAACAATTCAAAAAAATCCGTAATAGCTACTTCGACCACCAAGACCATATCCCCGACTTACCACTCGACAAAATCATCAAACGCCTAGAAATACTCAAAAACTACGTCATCTTAGAAGACCTAGACGACATCACCCGAGAAACCGCCAAACTTCAAGTCTTTAGCTTTCAACAGGACATCAACCAAATAACTCATGCCTTACAATTGCACCAATTTAGCACCGCTATTGGGTTAATAAATGATTTTATCAAAAATCACCAAGCCATTGTTATTTACAATGATATTGACTTAGTGGCTCTAAAACTTGAGATTCGACAACTTGAGCATCAGTTAAACGCTTACGATAATGAGAAAATTGAGCTCGAAAAATTACTAAGTGAATTTAATTATAGACATACTAAAGAATTAGGCTCCTATATTAGTAGACTCTTACATTTACGCAAATTGTCGTGCGAAAATGACCCAGAAGCTTATGCTGAAGCTGTCCAAGACGAAGCTGAATATCACGAACAAATTGAAATTGAAAATGCCAAAACCATTTTTGAACTAGACGCACAACAACGCAAAGACCTAAAAAAAGCCTATCGCAAAGCCAGTCAAATTTGCCATCCAGACCGAGTGAGCGAAGACATGAAAGACGTTGCCGAACAGCTTTTTATTCAGCTCAACCAAGCCTATGAACAAAATGATATTGCGACAGTCAATAAAATCTTGGCAGAACTCGAACAAGGCATTTTCGCCCCACGCTCCGAAACAGTCAGCGAAAAATCACAACTACAAGCCATTATCACTCAGCTAAAATTTAAAATTAGCCAAATTGAAACTGAGATTTTTGAGTTAAAAGACGATAAAACTTACCAAACGATTAGCGAAATTGATGATTGGGATGAGTATTTTAACCAAACCAAAGAACAGCTAATTGATGAAATCGTCAGGTTAGAGCAAAAATTGAAGGAAGCAAAACCATTTTTTGGCTTTTTTAAAAGTTAAGTTATAGAAACTATATAAATTAACTGAACGCATTGCCGCACTTCTAAGAAGCCCGTAATAATTCAACACAAAAACCGTATTTAACCGTTGGCAGAAAATCGCTATGCTCTGCCAACCCTCTCATCAAAATTAATCTTCCTATGTACGACTCCGTATTCCAAGACATCAAAACCCATATCGTTAGCTTCACAGGCTTAGAGCGAGATGCCCTGCATATTTATGTTGGTATTGCGGTATTTCTTATAATAAGCCTACTTTTTAAAAATCACCGCTACCGTTGGTTTATTGCCTTATTCACGGTGATTGCTGCTGCCAGCATGGGTGAAGTGCTAGACAGACATGACCAACTTATAATTGACAAGCACTGGTACTGGCAAGGCAGTGTGCATGATATAGTAAACACCTGCTTTTTCCCGACCCTTTTTACCTTGATACTCACCTTTACCCATTTTTTTGAGCGAAACTTTGAGCGAAATAGTGCCCAAGCTCATGGTTCAAAACGTTAATTGGCTATCAACTTTTAGCAAACTTTTGGTTCAATCTTGGCAAACTCAGCGATTCGGGGTAAAGTAACCTCATTTTTCACAGTATTTTTAACACCCCAGTATTTTTAAAATCCCGGTACTTTTAAAATCACAGTATTTTAAAATTAGCTCTCTCGCATATATGGACAGCCAACCCCTTATGAATCCGCAATTACAACTTTTGCATCCTTATCCATTTGCCAAGATGGCAACCTTGCTACAAGGCATCACCCCAAACCCAGACTATGCCCCGATTAAACTGGGTATCGGTGAGCCGCAGCACACACCGCCACAGTTTGTGTTAGACGTCATCAAAGACAATTTGGCTAAAATCCAAAATTACCCCACCACCAACGGTTTGCCCGAGCTGCGCCAAGCGATTGCCGATTGGGTACAGCGCCGTTTTCAGGTCAAACAATTAAATGCCGACACCCAAGTGTTACCGGTGATGGGTACACGTGAGGCGCTATTTAGTTTTGTGCAAGCGGCGTTTAACCGTGAGGATAGCAAACGACCTTACGTGGTGATGCCCAATCCGTTTTATCAGATTTATGAAGGGGCGACGCTGCTCGCTGGTGGACAGCCGTATTTTGTCAATTGTACTGCCGACAATAACTTTGTCGGTGACTATGACAGCGTGCCAAGCGAGGTTTGGGAAAAAACCCAACTGGTCTTTGTGTGTAGTCCAAACAACCCAACTGGCTCGGTGATGGATATGGCGCAGTGGCAACGTCTGGTTGAGCTATCGGATAAATACGGCTTTATCCTAGCCAGTGACGAGTGCTACAGTGAGCTGTACTTTGATACGCCGCCAATTGGACTACTTGAAGTCTGCGCCAAACTCGGACGCGATGATTTTGCCAATTGCGTGGTGTTTCATTCGCTGTCAAAGCGCTCCAATCTACCAGGCATGCGCTCAGGATTTGTGGCAGGTGATGCCAAGCTACTAGCGCCGTATGCCCAGTACCGCACTTATCAAGGCTGTGCGATGCCGATTCATCATCAGATGGCTTCGATTACCGCGTGGCAAGATGAAGCCCATGTGGAAGAAAACCGCAAACTATATCGCCAAAAGTTTGATTTATGGATGGACAAGCTGTCAGACAAATTACCCCTACGCCGTCCTGATGCCGGTTTTTATTTTTGGTTACCGGTACAAGATGATGAGCAGTTTGTCAAAGTGATTTATGAACAGCTAAATATCCATGCGCTTGCAGGGCGTTACCTATCTCGCGATACGCCCTCATACCAAAAGAACAGCGGTAACGCTGGTAAAAACCATGTGCGGATGGCATTGGTTGCAGATATCGCACAAAGCAGCGAGGCGATTGACCGATTGCTGAGCTTAGACTTATCAAATTTGGTGTGATTTTTCATAAAAAAAGTGATGGCTAGCTACCATCACTTTTTTTGACTTTTTATAAGCATTCAGCTTGTAAAGATTCAACGTACAACGACTGCTAGTCTTCAAGATTTTTTAGCAGGGTACTGACCTGTGCCAGTCGTTTGCGTTTTTGGTGGATGTCATGGCTGACAAAGATGTCATCGGTTTCAGGTAACATAAACCAATCTGGGTGGCGAAACGTGTTCTCAATATCTTGTAAGCCACTTTCCCAGTGTTCTTGCATGGTTGAGCCGCTAAACTCATAGTCTTTATAGCCGCGCTCATAAGTCTTTTTGTGATAAATCAGATGAATCACGTTTTTGACACCGACTTCTGTCATTTCGCGGGCTTTGTTGACGCACAGTTCTTCAACTTTATCAACTTTAGCATCGTCATCGATGATTTTGAGTAACTCTTTGATAAGGCGCGTATAACGCAGCTTTTGCGCCATAAAGTCAGTAACCATGCGGGTTTTGCTGGAATATTGGATGTCTTTGATGCGCTCGTCAATCTCCATCATATTCTCTGGCACCGTGCCCTTGGCATTCCACAAATCCACTTGGAAAATCAATTGCTTGAGGTGCTCTTCATGGCTTAAGATTTCATTGAGCGGCGTGTTGGACACCAATCCGCCATCCCAATAATACTCCCCATCAATCTCAACCGCTGGAAAACCTGGCGGTAGTGCACCCGATGCAATAAAGTGATCGTAGTGCAGTTCTTCATTTTCATTGCTAAAAATAGCAAAGTTACCGTTACGCACATTGACCGCAGACACCGATACTTTCATCCGATTGACGTCATTGACCAGTTTTAAATCACAATAACGCTCCAGGGTTTCGCGCAGCTTGTCGGTGGTGTAATAGCTTAAGTGATTGGGGGTGGTGTCATACGGCACAAAATAACGCGGTTTAAAAAAGCCACGCTGTCCTTCAATCATGGTTTGCCAAGCCTCAGCGGTAGATTCCATCACCCGCAGCTGCTGCTTTAAAAAGCCATTTTCAAATATCCACGGCATAAAATGGCTTACCATGTCAATCTTGCTGAGTTTATCTAACTCATTGGCCGTTTGACGGTAGATGTTCATCCCTGCAGGGGTGTAGTTACGATGGGTGATGGTGTTCCAAAACCCTTGCAGCGCTGCCAAGCGGTTCTCCGGACGGTTACCTGCGATGATGGCGGTATTGAGCGCCCCAATTGAAATACCTGAGATACGGTCGATTTTGATGCCTTGTTTATGCAGCCCTTCATAAATCCCTGCTTGGTAGGCACCAAGCGCACCGCCACCTTGCAGCAGCAACGACACGCTATCGTATTGTTTGACCAATTCTTTGAGCGGTGGCGTGCCTTGTGGTGTGGGCTGATTGGGGTTTGGGTTTGGCGGTTCTATCGCCATGATTGGTGATGAAGTATCAGTTACCGGCTGGGGTGGTTGCACAGGTGTGGAAATAGTTTTTCTAGTTGACATAGTAATCTCATCATCCATAAATATATTGTTTTTTTATCGTATAGAAGATATATCACTCAAGTATTGTAGCAAGATTTTATAGTGACAAAATGATGTATGTGTGAATTTTTTTAGGATTTTGTCATTCATGAGCCTTTGATTAAATATCTACATTGTTGCTTAAATATCTATGTTGTATCAAGGTGAATACGTGCAATTTTAAAAAGCTGACTTCTAGTAAAAAAAGCGGCGCAATCATTGTTGTATTTAGAACGTAGGTATTTAGAGCGGAGATATTTGAAGCCTAAATATCTGGAGCCTAAATATCTGGAGCCTAAATATCTGGAGCCTAGATATTTAGAGCCTATGCGCTACGCCCGTATCTTTTTAGCTAACAATTTGCCGTTTAAATGGACAGTTAATCGCCCAAATGCACGTCTTTGACAATCACTTGCTGATGGATGGGAAAATTACCGAGCGTCGCCCCTGCTTTGCGGTCAGCAAAATAATGTTGCAGTGTTTCAATGACATTTTGGAACGCCAAGTCTTCCCAAGGAATGTCTTCTTCGGCAAACAGCGCACATTCTAGACTCTCGATGCCCACCCCAAATTTGCCATCTTTGAGCGAGCCGATAAATATCATATGAATCTGTCCGATATCGGGTATGTCGTATAGACAATATAACTCTAATGCACTGCCGATGGCTTCGGCTTCTTCAAAGCACTCACGATTGCCGCCATCTTTCATCGTCTCGCCAAGCTCCATAAAGCCTGCAGGCAACGTCCAATAACCATGCCGCGGTTCAATCGCGCGGCGACAGAGCAAAACTTTATCTTCATGGATGAGTAAACAGCCATTGATGACTTTGGGATTTTCGTAATGGATGTAGCCACAAGACGGACACACAATGCGCGGCAGACTGTCCATCGGCGGGATTTTGGTTTCGGCTAGATGACCGCATTGCAGGCAGTAAGGCATGGCATTTTCCTATTATTTTTATGTTTTGTGAGGTGAAAGTCGTTTTAAGTATGGTAGCATTGATTGCAGGTTTTTACATGATAAAAATGATTTGAGCAGCCGATTATGAGAAAGTTTAGCTTAGTATTTAGCTGGGTATTAAGTTTGGGATTATTAGCAGGTTGTAGCGTCCTGCATACCCAGCCTAGTATGCAAAAACCTGTCTCAGCTATGCCAGCTTTACCGCTTGATAGTGATATCGACAATAGACAATTAGTTTTAGATAAATTCGGTCAACTCAAAGCGCCCTATAAACATTGCGAAATTGCCCATTAAATTTTGATGAATTAAAAATTATGTCCACAACTAGATTTCAAAGTCCCTTACTGACCCAACTGGCTGAGCGAATCGCAAAACTGCCATTCGACCCCACGCCGCAGCCGTATTCGGTACTCATCGCCATTACCAATGAAGCTGAGCCAAAAGTTTTGTACTCGTTGCGCGCTTCGGATATGCGAGAACATGCCGGCGAAGTATCATTTGCAGGTGGCAGACGCGAAGACACAGACGATAGCAACCAAGCTACCGCGTTACGAGAAACGCATGAGGAAACCGGTATTCATCCCAGTCAAGTGACTGTGTTGGGCGAATTACCCCTACAATTTGCCAAAAGTGGCAGACCTGTCAAGCCGATTGTAGGGGTAATACCACCCAGTGTTAACCTTGTGCCAGAGATGTGCGAAATTGCAAGGCTATTTTGGGCAGACTTAGCCACGCTTATTCACCAGCCGACCATCGATTATGCGTATGATTTGGGTCGCCAAGTGATGGTATCACCCAGCTTTATCATTGATGGCGAGACCGTGTGGGGCTTGACGGGACGCATCACCGCAAGCCTACTGGAAATGGGATTTGACCGCCAGATTGATTGGTATTTTAATGTTCACGATAAATAGCCAATCAACCACAAACCAATCACTGCAGCGCTGTCCACGCTAGCATTTCATCGAGCACGGCTTTGGCATTGCTATTATTTTTGACATTGTCGGCATTAATCATCCCAACCACTGCATACCATTTTCCTGATTTGCCTTGAACATAGCCTGCCATACTGGTGACATTATCAAGCGTGCCTGTTTTGATCCAAGCATGCCCAATGGCAGGGTTATTTGGCTGGCGCAGTTTGAGCGCTTTGATGGTACCCGACTCGCCTGCCACGCCCAACGAATCACGATATACGGTAAAATTGGGTGAATGATAAGCGAGAGTTAGCAGCGCTAACATACTATTGGGCGCCACGCGGCAATCACGGCATAAACCTGAGGCTCTAGTCATCACAGGGGGCTGTGCTTGGGGCAGCTTTTGTTGCCACCACTGGTGAATGTAGGCAAAGGTTTTTGGATAAGTGCTGATACGCTGCTTGTCGGCATACAGCGGTAGCGACAAGGCGATTTGTTCCGTCATCACATTGTTGGAGTGCTGATTGATGTCTTTGATTTGCTCGTGCAATGGATTGGATGCGACATAGCCAACCAATTTTGGGGTCAAGGGTTTGCCAAAGTATTTTAGGTATAAGCGAATATACCAAGGTAGCGCTTGCGGTATCGCCTTGGCTTGCTGCATATAAGCCACCGCAGGACTGGCAAATTCAACATTCCCTGTAAAGTTTGGCAAGATTTTTTGCCAGTCAGCGATAATTTGTTGTTTGACCAGTACATCCCCATCAGGAAACGTCAGATAGCGTTTTTGCTCACCACAGAAGGCGGACGCGGTTTGGTGAAAGCTCAATCCTGTGGACGTCAATGTTCCAATCCAATCATCTTGGTTGTTATTACAAGGCGCTTGACTGGCTTTAAGTGTTGTAGGCATAGTAAAGTTTGCCAGCGCAGGCTTTAGGATGACCTGATACGCGGCTACGTCTTTGGGATTAATCGAGGGTTTGCTTTGGATTTGCTCAAGATTTGCCGCGGGATTGTCGATATCTGTCGAAGCCGATGTTGTGGATCGCGTGACGCTGCTGGTATTAGGCTTTACGACCGGTGTGGCATTGGGTTTTGCTATTGGCACCAAATCCACTTCCACCGTACCAAAATTGGTCAATAAAGCATTGGGCTGGGCATTATAAGGGCGTAACCCTTTACCATCAAACGCATTAACATCAAAATCCACCCCTTCAAATTGGCGATTATCGATGATTAAATTGCCTTGTACCTGCTGTATACCCTGTGCTTTGATCATGGCAAGCAGTTGGTACAAGCGCTCGTTTTCCAGTTTTGGGTCGCCACTGCCTTGCACAATCACATCACCATAAAGCGTGCCTTTCCACACAAAACCATGCTGATATAATTTGGTTTGCCAAACAAAGTCTTTGCCCAAACTATCGAGCGCCACATAAGTGGGAATCAGTTTTTGCGTAGATGCAGGGGTACGTGGCACATCAGCATTATAACTAAACAAAGGCGTTTGGGGCGCAGTCGATGCTGCGCTTTGCGGATTTTCCGTTAACGGTTGTACCACCATACTCATGCTATCGGTCGGAATATTGGCTTGGGCAAGTTTGGCTTGAATCGCTTCAGGTAGCTTGTTGACTGGATCGCGCTGCCCCATGACTGCATGGCTTTGCTTGGTCACCGAATCAGTGAGTATTGGCGGCTGCACTTGTGTGGTATCTGACGTATGACCCACCAAGGACAGACAAGCCATCCCTAGCAACAAACCTGTTTTTAAAGACAATAATTGAGTGGCGCGGGTTTGCAGACCCACGGATTGGCGAGAATTTTTCATAACAACAGCAACAATGTGACGAATCTATACTAGGTATCGAATCTTATTAGGCAAAAATAAATTAGGCAAAAATAAGCTGTCACCTTAGCGCTTTTTGCCATAAAAATCCACCTGATTTCATAGCAAATCGGCTAAAATTAAGGCATTTAGACAAACTGCCGTAGCCTTCTGTTGCAATTCTCTACATTTCAATTTTCAGATATTTGCTAAACTGTCGCCTAATTACTACATTGCAGTCACTGCTATTGCCGTTTTGGGTTTCAATCGAGAACGCTGACCCCTTGCTTTGGGGTGTTGGGTCAAAATTATTTAGGTTAAAAAAATTTATGTTAAACAAATCTATCGCCACCTCTGCCATGACTATAGGTGCTATGAGTGTCGTGCTAGCGTTATCTGCATGCTCAAAAAAAGATGACAAAGCCGCAACCACCACTGCTTCTGCAACGACGACTACCACCACGTCAGCTTCTACGACTACTGCACCTTTGGCAGCATCCCAAGCCATCTCTAGCGCGCCTGCTAGTGCTGCTGCTGTTACCACCACCGCTTCGTCAACCACAACTACTGTCACCACGCCAGCGACTGCAGAAAAAACCGCCAACGTTAGCAGCGCCCCTACAGTTGCCGCCAATAATGCCGCGGCTGCAACACCCAATCTTGCCCTAAAAGCGGATTTGACTCAGTTATTTAAAACCTTAAATGAGCTTGACCGCACTACCCAAGCCAAACAAGCAGAAATGGCAAAAAAAATGCAAAACGCCAAAACGCCTGCTGACCAACAAGCTTTCTTTAAAGAAGTGGTGGCACAGTTAGACTTGCAAAAAGCCACGCTCAACAAACTAAAATTTAATGACCCGCGTGTCGCACAAACCCGCGATAAAATGGTTGAAAGTATCACCAATAGCCGTGCCGGTACGGCGGCTTTAATCAAAAAACCAACGGCAACCCCAGAGACCAATCCAGAAATTGCTAAGTCGATGGAAAAAGCGCAAAAATCTGCCGAAGAAGCCCGTACCATGTTGATGCAATTAACCCAAGAAGCAGGCATCAAACCAAAAGGCGCAGACGCCGCGGCTAGCAAAAAATAAAGTCATTTTTAGATAAAAAACTCTCATGATGAGAGTTTTTTTATGTCGGTTAGCTTTTATGACTTCATAAGCCCGCTATGACTGCATCAAGTGGGTGAATAACATGGCAGTCATAATGGCATCATTGAGGGCATTATGGGCAGGTAATCGCGGGATTTGGTATTCTTCTAGCAGTTGATTGAGGTGTGGTAACTGCCCAACTTGGCTGGGGTCATGTCGATGCTGATTTTGTTGATACAAGCGACTGACATCGACAAGTTTATTAGCCAGTTCCACCCCTAAAAACGGTTTGGCAATGGCATTTAAAAACGCCATATCCATGTCCACACAAAACCCAATTATCGGACGGTTTTTAAGCATGGGCAATAATTGGGTGAGCATCTCGTCATACGATAAGCCATTGTCGACATCTATCGGTCTTAATCCGTGAATCACAATGGTGTCATCGGTGGGCATCACAGGCGGACGGCATACCAATGACAGCGCGCTATCGGTATCAATCACAAACCCGTCACTTTCTTTGCGTACCCGTACTGCACCGACACTTAAAATATAATCTTGTTTGGCATTAAGCCCGGTCATTTCTAGATCTAGGCTCACCCACTCATTGGGGACTTTAGATAGCGGGTTATCAAACAGATAAGCGTACTCCGGCTTGCTGAGCCGCTGTTTTTGTCGCTCAAGTTTTTGACCGTCGAACAGATTTTTGATGCGATTAAACATGGTTTTTCTCTAGGCAATTAACACTATCTATTTCGTTAAAAAATATCTTTAATTAAAAAATATCTAGGCGATAATGATGGGTAATAAAGGTTTTAAAATCTTTGACCATCGCCAAACATTCTTTTAACAAGTCTTTTTCTAGGGCTGATAAGTGATTGGGATTTACCACTCGCGCTTTTCTATCTTGTGTGGTCAATGCCACATCCAGTCGTTTTGCCATAAAAAAATCCAGTGCTTCTGCCAGATTTTGCGCCATGGTATCATCTAGCACGTGTTGCTGTGCCAGCTGCTGCAGCCGGTTTCTGGTGTTGGTATCAGTGATATGATATTCCAGTGACAAGGCTCGCACGCCATGGACAATCGGGAATATCCCTGCTTTTTTTAGGTCAATATCAGTCTCACTGCCACCGACAAATTTTTGCCACCAACCACTGCTATCGCCAAATTGCAAAATTGGTTTGGCAAAACGGTTGATAAAGTTGCTAGTCGCCACATTTTTCGCGCTGACTTGCCAATGTTTTTGCAGCTGCTCAAAGAGCTTAATATCGCCGCAAACAAAATGCGCATCGACTAAGGTCGCAATCCACATCATATCTTCACTACTGCCACTCACGTACCATGCGGTGATTTGTTTTTCAAAGGCGGTTGAAGTTTTTCGCCAACGCTCGTTGCTAAGCATAATCTTGCCATCACAATAGGGATAACCCATATTCGCCAATGCCTCATTGAACTGCGCCGCATAGCTGGGCAGATTGTCATCTTTAAAACCATTGCGGATAATTAGCGCGTTGTCTTGGTCAGTACGCAAGATTTGTTCACCACGCCCTTCTGAGCCCATCACAAACAGACAGGTATTGTAGAAGGTGATAGCAGGCACAATCAGCTGCCATACCTTGGCGAACACTTGTAAATTCAAGCTTTGCACCATACGGCTGATAACATGGATTTTGATGCCGCTGGCGTGCTGCTCACGGATAAATTTACCAATCAATTCCACCGCCACCGCAACATCCTCTAAGCTCTGCGCTTGCTCAATACGAGCGACGATAAGATTGGAATGGTTGGTTAAAAAGCTCAGTAATTCGGTTTGCCCCAAAATCCCAATGATTTGACCTTGACTGTCAATAATGGGTAAACGGTGGGTACGAGTTTGTAGCATGGTTAGCAAGGCTTCACTGACATCTTGCGATTGATGCACGGTATGGATTTTAAAATTGGTAAAGTCCAGCACAGGCGTAGTGGCAAAATCAACTTTTTGTCCAATCGCTCGGCATACATCGGTTTGGGTAAAAATACCGATGCGCTCGACATACGCTGCGATGGTGGATTTTTCGACGCCTTGTGCGATGAGTTTGTCACGCTCCGCTTCGGTCATTCGCGCTTGTGACTTAACCAAAATATGCTTGATGTCAAATTGGTTCATCGCCATCGTGGCATCGTATAGGGTTGCCGTATCATCGACAAAATGCGGTGGTTTGATATGCTGTCCCAAATTGGCAATCGGTTGATATAGCAGTTTTTGACTTTCACTTTGGGCAAGGCGGGCTTGGTGATGGTTAAGACGGGCAGCGACATCGGCAAACAAGGCGTTTTTTAAGCTGGGATTTTGCTCAGTGATTGCGCTTAGCACTTGGCCATCGATACGGTACATCAGACTTTGCTGCTGGGTGATAAAGTTGAACACACCGTTTTGCCTGACCTTGGTATCAAACCAATCGCCTGCATTTAAGGTAGAAATCAACGCATCACCTTGTAATTGATGAACAAAGCCTTTAAGGATAATAAAAAAATCCCCTTGCCATCCTGCAGGTATGGGCTGTAAGTTGTCCAAATAGACGATTTTACTGTGCTGCTGCAGATGGGTTCGCTGCTGAGCGCTTAGTGTATCAAACGGGGGGTGGTGTAGATGTTGTATGTCCAAAGCCTGTATTGGTGAGCCACTCATATCACCATCCTTGTATTGCAGCTAAAAATAAATCTCATGTCCTATGAGTCTTGTTAGATTATAATCAAAGTTGTCTGAGGCAACAATCGTGTTTCAACAAATATCTATGGGTCGTCGTATGTAATTTAAACCCGTCAAACATATCAGTATGGGTAAAGGGTAAACAGATGAATTATTTAGGTTTTCTTTGTTTGGGCTTAGGGATTTTGACATTGGTCGCGGGTATGCTATGTTTTTTATTATCTAAAGTCAGTAAGGAGCCGCCTGTCAGGTATAAAACCCAACGCATTGCGATGGTGCTGTTGCCACTGGCGATTGTACTGATTAGTATCGGACTTAAATTTAGTATGAGTGTGGTGAATCCTGAGGTGTAAATAACTAGCTTTGCTAACTAAGCCTGATAAATAGACCTGGCAACTAGACCTGGCAACTGGTCTTAACTAAAAAATGGAAAATGCAAACATATAACAAAGGTCAGCCTAATATAAGCTGACCTTTAACCTAAATTAACCTAAATTCAAAACAATTAATTTGGCTTGACCGCGACTAGCACACGAATACTATCAGGAATTAAGGATAAATGACCCAGTGCATATAAGCCCTGTTCTTGCAAACGTTTTAATTGATTGATTTCTGCGTCCCGTACATTCGGATTGATGGATTGCAAATATTGCAGGCGCTCCACTTCACGCTCATAGCGCTGGTTAAATACCTCTTTGGCTTGCTCACTTATCGCAGGTAATTGCTGGTTTGCCAATGCTACTGCTTGCTCATAGCGCACTTCGATGATGTCTTTACGCGCTTTGATGACTTGACGCGCTCGGGTTTTATCCAAACGATGAATATGCGACACAATCATATCAGGCGCAATTTTATCGCTAAAATCAGTGCCTTGCTGGCTTAAAAACACCCGAATAAGCGGCTTTGGCAAAAATGCGGGTAAATTAAGGAGCTTTGGCGCAATCGCTTCAACACGAAAATTAACTTCGACCAAGACCAGGCCTTCAGGCATGGCATTACTTTGTAAAGTTGCAACCGTGGTATTACCAAACGTGCCTGCGTTGACTGTTTCAAAGATACTTTGCATCAAAGGATGCTCATAAGTCATAAATTCCATGTCTTCGCGTAGTAACGCTTGGTCACGCTCAAAAGTCAAGGTCATACCATCTTCAGGGACTGCCAGTCCTTGCACTTGTACTTCATCGCTCGGATGTAGCATCAATGAGCCGTCACGCTGTCCACTATATTCCATATTGATGGACGACATAAAGCGTTCAAACAAACGTGGCAACATGTGGGTATCATCAAAATCTCGCATGGTGTAAGCGATTTTACTGGCGACACGCGGGCGACAAGAATTATATTCAAGCAGTCTGTCACGCCCTGCTTGCATGGCTGCTTCTAGTGCGAGACGCTGGGCTTTGCCTTCTTCAATCAACTGATCTAACGTAATTTCTTGACCCTCATCTTCGACTTTTTGCCCTTCAAGCAGCGGTTTTAAATCCACAATAAACTGCTCTTGAACGGTTTGCGCCGTGGGTGAGATTTGGTTAAAAATGTTTAGCGCTTCGTTATACCAGCGGTACATACGTTCAGTTGCCGTGCCTTCGACAAAAGGCACATGAATGGTAATCTCGTTTTGCTGACCGATACGGTCAAGGCGGCCAATCCGCTGCTCTAATGTATCAGGATTGGCGGGCAAATCAAACAGCACCAAATCGCTGGCAAATTGAAAATTACGCCCTTCAGAGCCAATTTCAGACGCCAACAATACTTGCGCGCCTTCAATATCGGCAAAATATGCCGCCGCTTGGTCGCGCTCAAGTAAGGTCATTTGCTCAGTAAAAATCGCGGTTTTAATGCCCGCATGCAATCGTAATACTGCCTCTAAACTCTCGACCGTTGCCCCACTGCGCGCAATCAGCAGCACCTTTTGATGTTTTAAGGTGTTTTTAAGCAAATCAACCAGCCAAGGCACCCGCGGGTCTTGTTCCAGCCAACTGCCATCGGGCTGTAACTCTTCTGGCCATAATTGTTCGCGCAATTTACCTTGGGTGTGATAACTGTCTTGCCAACTTATCGGTAGCGGCAGCGGATACGCCATTGAGCGCCGACCTTTGAAGCCAGAAATAAGCTCAGACACGCTCTCACGGGTGTTGCGAAATAGCACACGACCAGTACCATGACGATCTAACAATTCATTGATGGCGCGCGCACGACCTTGCTCGTCATCACTGATGTCGTGACCTAACAACTGAGCTAACGCTGATTTTTGGTTATCTGACAGCGATTGGTCACTCAATAACACCTCAGCAATTGCTGCGGTTTGCGCAAAATTTTCTTCTGCATCGATAAAGTCGTCTAAATCATTAAAACGATTGGGATCTAACAATCGTAACCGCGCAAAATGGCTTTCTAAACCTAACTGCTCAGGGGTTGCTGTGAGTAACAAAACACCTGCGGTTTGTTCAGCCAAATCTTCAACCAAATCGTATTTGTCATTGCCCCCTTGCTCACTGTCCCAATGCAGATGGTGCGCTTCATCCACAACCAGCAAATCAAACCCCGCTTCCAAGGCTTTTTCATGCAAATCTTCATGGTCGAGTAGCAAATCGATACTGGCAATAATCAACTGCTCAGTCGTAAAAGGATTTTGCTCAGGGTCATGCTCTGCAATCGCTGCGGTTCTGACCAAATCAAAAATAGCAAATTCAAGATTAAAACGACGACGCATTTCAATCATCCATTGGTACTGCAAACTATCAGGTACCAAAATCAAAATACGCTCAGATTTGCCGGTGATGAGTTGCTGGTGAATAATGAGACCCGCTTCAATCGTCTTGCCAAGCCCTACCTCATCGGCAAGCAGCACGCGCGGCGCGATACGTTTACCTACTTCATGGGCGATATACAGCTGATGCTCAATAATATCGACACGTGCACCCATCAAGCCTCTTAGTGGATGAGACGCCAAATAGGCTTGGGTACGCAGTAGCTCTTGGCGCAGTTCGTACCAATCATTTTGGTGGATACGACTGGCAAGCAAGCGCTCAAGTGGTTTTGCCAAATTAATATTAGCCGCAAGGCGCGTTTCCATAATCGCACGGTCATGACCTTCAACCGAGTATTTATAGACGCCATTGGTCTCTTCAAAATCGCTGACCACATACGATGCGCCATCTTGGTCATGTATGGTATCCCCTGCTTTGAAAGTCACACGCGACAAAGGCGCCGATGTCTTGGCATACACACGCGTTTCTTCACTTTGCGGGAACAAAATATGCACGCAGCGTTCATCAACGAGCACGACGACGCCCAGCCCCAATTCATTCTCTGTATCCGACAGATAACGTTGTCCAATCGCAAAATCAGTCATACCGCTTAACCATGCTTCCAAATTAGAAATTTAAATGATGAAAAGTAAAACTGTTTATGATAGCAAAAATTACATTTTCAAGTGAATGATTTTGTTGATAGCGGCTGTTTACTCACTCATCATTCGCTACCAACGGACTGACGACTGGCATACCTTCGTTCATGAGCGCTTGTGTGAGCATCTCAATATTATACACCGCGTGACCTTTTACCGTATTTTCAAAGTAAATATACAAGGTATCAAAATTGGCTTGTTGATTGGCAATGGTCTTTGCCCAAGCTTGCATTTCTGTATCCCTGTATCGATAATCATGCCGCTCGGCCGCCGAATGGGCATCCCACCAGTCTAAGTTTTGCCCATGCATGCGTAAATAACCGATGCGGCTAGTAAATAACAGCCGACTGGGCGGTAAACCATGGATATTTGGATAGTCCACACTACACCAAATCAAATTTTGCTGCTGAAAACTGGCGTAAACTTGCGGGATATGCCAGCTTTGGTGGCGAAACTCTATCGCCAATGGCAACCCATCAAACCAACTGGTCAAGGTTGCCAAATACTGACGATGTGCCACCGTTCTATCAAAACCATGCGGAAATTGAATCAATAACGCAGCCAAACAATCTGCCGCTAAAATAGGTTCAATCGCCTGCAAAAAAGCTTGCGCGGTCTCTGCAGTGGCGGTTAATCGGTGGGTAAAATCTTGGTGAATCTTAATCGAAAATTTTAGCTGCCCATTGGATTTTTTGAGCATACCTTCATACGCTTTTCGACCTAAAGGCGCATAAAAGCTACTATTGATTTCAACAGTGGCATAATGACGACTATACTCGGTTAAAAATTCGGTTTTTTTGGTGTCAGCAGGATACAGGATTCCCAAAAAATCCGTATCACTGTATCCCCCTGTTCCGATATAGATGCTCATAGAAAATTGGTTCTACTTAATTGCAAAATTAGCCCAGCATTGATTAATAGAAATTAATAAAAGTCGTATATAGCGCCATCATCCATAACAAAAACAGCATCGTCAAGGCTAATAGCTGCGCGGCAGAACCTACATCTTTACCAATCTTTGCCAACGGATGACGTTCTGTCGATGTATGGTCAATTGACGCTTCAATACCGGTATTAAACAACTCGACGATCAGAGAAAAAAACGATGAAAACACCAATATCATTTTAATCGGCATCATAAAAGGTAAAAAAATCAGCACAACTAATAAAATGCTATTGAGCCATGCAACCTGTCGAAAAGCCGCTTCATTTTGATATGCCGCAACTAAACCATCTTTCGAGTAACCTGCGGCATTGATGATACGTTTGAGACCCGTTTTTCCCTTGGTCTGCGCGGCATACCCATCTAAATGGTTGGCTAAATGGCTAGCAAACTTATCAGGACGCTGATTTGAACTAGGTGATGTCATGATGGTAATGGGTTATAAAAATTTTCTCATTCTACCATAGATTAATCCTATAATTTTCACAATATCTACTGCCGCGAGCATTGATAGCCGTTGATAAACAAGCTTTGAATCATGCGAATTTAAGTGCAAATAAAATCTATAAATATTGATTGCCATTTTAATGATAATGGCATAAATTCTAAGCCTTCTGCTATTTTTTTGCAGCAATCACTCCACCTTGCATTTTTTAGTTAGTGTTGTCACCTTATTTGATGAAGAATCTATGATGAAATTACGCGCCACTTGCCAACTCGATTATCACTTTTCTCAGCCAACCCCTGCGGTGTTTCTACTACGACCGCAATCAGGGTTAGCACAGCACATCACTCAAGAAGAATGGCAAGTCACGCCACCCCTAGCAGTTACAAGCTATAACGACAATTTTGGTAACTTATGTGACAGGGTTTTATTTCCGATGGGGGATTACCAAGTTAGCCTAACAGTTGAGCTATATACTAGCGAATGGATAGACGTCGCACCCGGTATGCCAAAAACACCGATTGAGCAACTGCCTTCAGATACAATGGTATATTTGTTACCCAGTCGCTATTGTCTGCCAGAATTTCTACTTCAAGAAGCCCAAATGATAACCCAAGATTTTGCCGACGGTTATGACAAAGCAGCGGCAATTTGCAACTATATTTACCAAAACTTTACTTATCAATATGGTAGCAGTACAGCAGAGACCACAGCACTAGATACGTGGCAGCATAAAAAAGGCGTCTGTCGTGATTTTGCCCATTTGGGCATCAGTCTATCACGGGCATTAGATATGCCGGCTCGCATGGTAGTTGGCTACTTATATCAACTTGACCCAATGGACTTACATGCATGGTATGAGGTTTTTATTGGCGATCGATGGTACACATTTGACGCCACGCAATCTGCGCCAAAAGGCGGTCGTGTGATTTTAGGTTATGGAAGGGATGCTGCGGATGTTGCTTTTGCGACTTTCTTCGCGCCATTTGAATTAAAAGATATGAAAGTTAACGTAGAAAAAATCGACTGATTTTAGTATGAATCTTCAAAGTGGAAGCCTTTATTAAAAGGCTTTCATGCCAATTTTTCAACCTCAATATGCAAAATTTCCTTGGGAATTTCAAAGACCAAAAAAAAACACCCCCTTTAAACGAATAAAGAGGGTGGTTTGGAATAGGGAGCTGACGATGACCTACTCTCACATGGGCGAACCACACTACCA
>NZ_DAMBBC010000016.1:0-57297 GCF_032057165.1 Moraxella sp. CTOTU48717
TCAGCTCCCTATTCCAAATCACCCTCTTTATTCGTTTAAAGGGGGTGTTTTTTTGTCAAAATAACATGCAGTATTAAGATGTTAATTTTATTCTTTTTATATATGCTGCATTAATAACCTACTTGTTACATAGCTTTACGCATTTTCACACTGTAAATTTTTGAATCCTATATACTAATTACATCAATGTCGATCCTTTTTTAACCTTAGGCGAACATTTGATGTTTTCTAAAAAATTACAAATATAATTAAATATCTAGGATAAAAAATGACACAAAAGCCCGTTAAACCAGAGCCAAATATGAATATTCAGCAAGGCAATGCTGGTGAAACTCATCAGCAGGCTGATAATAATTCAACCAATTTGACTACGCAGCAAGGTATTGTTATTGCAGATAATCAGAATTCGCTAAAGGCAGGTCGCCGGGGTCCTGCATTGCTGGAAGATTTTATTTTACGTGAGAAAATTACCCATTTTGACCATGAACGTATTCCTGAGCGTGTTGTACATGCTCGTGGTACGGCAGCCCATGGTTATTTTGAATTAACCAAATCATTAGAGCAATTTACCACAGCTAAGGTATTAACAGAGGTGGGCAAGCAAATCCCATTATTTGCTCGTTTTTCAACGGTAGCCGGTGGTGCGGGATCGATTGATACACCGCGTGATATTCGCGGTTTTGCCGTCAAAATTTATACTAAAGAGGGAAACTGGGATTTAGTAGGTAATAATACCCCAGTATTCTTTATTCAAGATGCTATTAAATTCCCAGATTTAGTGCATGCTGTCAAGATGGAACCGGATCGTGGTTTTCCACAAGCTGCCTCAGCGCATGATACTTTTTATGATTTTATTTCATTGAGCCCAGAAACATTGCACAATTACTTGTGGGCAATGAGCGATCGCGGCATTCCACGCAGCTTGCGTACGATTGAAGGCTTCGGTATTCATAGTTATCGCTTTATTAATGCCCAAGGTGAAAGCACGTTTGTACGTTTTCACTGGCGTCCACGTCTTGAACTGCAATCGCATGTTTGGGATGAAGCGGTGAAAGTGGCAGGTGCTGACCCTGATTATCATCGTCGTGACTTATTTGAAGCATTACAACAAGGTGATGAGGTTATTTGGGATTTTGCTGTTCAGTTGTTCACCCAAGAAAAAGCGGATGAATTCGCTTTTGACCATCTAGATGCTACTAAACTTATTCCAGAAGAATTGGTACCACTCAAAGTAGTTGGTAAGATGGTATTAAACCGTTATCCCGATAACTTCTTTGCTGAGACAGAGCAAGTGGCTTTCTGTCCAGCAAACATCGTACCCGGTATCGACTTTAGTAATGACCCCTTACTACAAGGTCGTTTATTTAGTTATCTTGATACCCAGCTGTCGCGTTTAGGTTCACCAAATTTTGCGCAGTTGCCAATTAATGCACCAAAATGCCCATTCCATAATATGCAGCGTGATGGTCATATGCAGATGCAAATTCCTAAAGGTCGGGTCGCTTATGAACCACAAAGTTTGGAACCAGAAAAACCACGTGAAAATCCCGCAGTAGGCTTTAAATCATTTGCTGAGGATTTAAGCCAAGGCAATGATACCGTTAAAGGTCGTATCCGTGCAGAAAGCTTCGCAGACTTTTATAGTCAACCACGTATGTTCTATCGTAGTCAAACCCCCATTGAGCAGGCGCACATTGCTTCAGCGATTGTGTTTGAGCTTTCAAAAGTTGAGACACCCTATATCCGTGAACGCATGGTTGCGCAGTTGTTAACGGTTGATGAAACATTGGGTAAACGCGTGGCCGATGGGTTAGGGATGAAACCAGTGCCGAAACCGATTGAGCCGGCTGTTCCGGTGCAAGATTTGCCATTATCGCCAGCTTTACAGTTGATTGGCAAAGCTAAACCAACGCTTGAAGGTCGTAAAGTTGCTATTTTAGTCGCAGATGATTCAAATGCAGAAATGCTTGAAAAATATAAAGCGGCGATTACCGCAGCCAAGGCAACACCCTTTATAGTAGCGCCAAAAATTAGTATTACGTTAAACAATGGTGAAACCATTGCTGCTGACGGTCAATTGGCGGGTTCTCCTTCTGTCTTGTTTGATGCAATCGTTAGTATCATTATGCCAGAGCAAGCGAAAAAATTAGCCAAAGTGAGTGAAGCGATTGCGTGGTTTAAAGACGCGCACGCCCATCTAAAAGCGATTGCTTATTGCGGTGCGACGGATGAATTTATTCTAATTCCTCAGCACATTGAGAAAGATGCCAGTGTGGTGGCTTTAAAGGAAATAGATACCTTTATTGAGAAGGCCAAATCGCGTGAATGGGATCGTGAGCCTAATGTGCGTGATTTAGCATAACTCATCAACCCCGCAACAAAAAAGCTAGCTTAATAATAAGCTAGCTTTTTATTTATTTGGCGGAAACGGAGGGATTCGAACCCTCGATACGCTATTAACGTATACACACTTTCCAGGCGTGCGCTTTCGACCACTCAGCCACGTTTCCAATCGAGTTGCAATTCCAAAATATAGGTAATCGCAAAACGGACGCCTATTTTACCCAAAATAATGCCAAATGTCATGTATAATTAATCAATTTTCATCGATGGCTAGAGTTGGTAAGTTATAGCGTATGAGTTGTCATCAGCGTTTTTCCCACAAATCACTGTCACAGATGCTAGTAGTGATAGCTTTATCCTTATTGCCCTTATGGGCACATTCAAGCACCGCTTTAGATTATCGCAAACAGCACCTCAATCAATGCGGCAATACCTATGCTAACCAACAAAGTCCGCAGCCACTCTCGAATCAACCACTTGAGATTTATTATCTATGTCTAAATGGCTTTGCTGTGGGCTATTCGTCACTCAGTAAAACCGCTTTGTGGTCAGCGGAGTATTTGACGCGAGCGCGTATTGAAAAAGCGAGTGAACTAGCTAGGGTTGATAATTTTCACGAGGAAAGTCAGCTGCCTAATCGGGTTAAAGGCTATTTAGCTGATTATCGTAACGTACCTTATGATCGTGGACATCTAGCGCCGAATGCAGATATGAGTACGCTTGAATCACAATATGACAGTTTTAGCCTTGCCAACATTGTACCGCAAAATCCTGTCAATAATCGTAGCACTTGGCGAGACATTGAGTCCCGTACCCGTTACCTAGCGATCAAACACAACCGTATCTATGTGGTGACAGGGGTGGCTTTTATCAGTAATCGGGTTAAGAAAATTAATAACAATATATTAGTACCCAGTCATCTGTACAAAGCGATTTATATTCCAAGTCTACAACAAGCAGGGGTTTATTTTGCACCTAATGATGATAGTCAGCGAGTGGAAATCATTAGTCTGGATGAGCTTGCGGTAAGAATAGGCGTGGATGCCATGCCAGGCTTGTCAGGAAAGGTACAAAAAACGGCAATGTCGCTGCCTATCGATGACTATTCGAGCGCTACAAAAAACAAAAACACGCCAAAATCAGAACCCGATAACCAGCAAATTTTATTAGTCTTAGTTAATTTAGTCTTGACCATTTTTGAATGGATAATCAGCCTATTTAAATCCTAAAAATGGTAATTATACACAAATGACTGATTAGTCAGTTTACGCTTTTGGGATTTTTTCAAAAAATAATCATTTAAAAATCAAATACTTAATTATAAAAAAACGAGAAATTTTGCCCTGTAAGGATGTAGAAAACTATTAGTAACTTTTGCGTATTAAAAAATATCTTTACCTCAAAACCATTTTGGCTATAATGATTGTCAATGGCACTGCATCTCACTTCCCTTACTTTTTTGCAGTGCACTACAGAAGGAACTGTTATGAAAATTTCTCTTAAATCAATCAGCGTTGGTGTTGCTCTTTCTACTTTAAGTGTTGCTGCTATGGCTGCCGATCCAATCGTGGGTACCTGGCAAACTTATGAAGACAATCAACCAAAAGCCCAAGTTCAAATCTCACAAACAGGTAGTACTTTCACCGGTAAAATCGTTGCGGGTAATACTGAAAAAGCAAAATCTTTTGTTGGTAAAACTGTGTTAACAGGCGTTAAAGCAGCGGGTAATGGCAAATATGCGGGTAAAGCAAAAGACCCACGTTGGGGCTTTGGATTAGGCGCAGATATTTCAGTAAGTGGTTCAACCTTGACTTTATCTGTTCCAGTCAAAGGCAGCCAAACTTGGAAAAAAATTAAATAATCGCTACTGATTTGAAATCTCAAAAAAGCTAGATATCACTATCTAGCTTTTTTATTTGTCTAATCCCAAGTTTTGTAGAGTCTTTTAGTATGCTTATATAAAAAAATAGGCTGATTGAATCAGCCTATGTTTACCATTCTTTGTCTATTCGATACGTTCACCATGTACAGCCAAATCAAGACCTGTGTATTCATCTTCATCAGTGACACGTAAGCCCATGGTTAATTGAATCACTTTAGCAATAATGAAAGTCACAATCGCGCAGTAAATGATAACCGCAAACACGCCTTCTAATTGTACCCATACTTGACCCATAGTGGATAAAGCCAGTGGTTTGCCAGTGATAGCAGGACTCACAAAGACACCTGTCAATATGGCACCGACGATACCACCAACGCCATGCAATCCAAACGCATCCAAGCTATCATCAATTTTTAACAGACGTTTGAGATAGTTGACTGCATAAAAGCAAACCAATGAGGTGATGATACCAATCGCTAATGCGCCTGCTACCGTCACAAAACCTGCCGCTGGGGTGATACCGACTAAACCCGCCACTGCGCCTGATGCACCGCCCAATACAGAGGCTTTACCACGGACTAATTTTTCGATGGCAAACCAAGTCAATGCCCCTGCCGCTGCGGCTACTTGCGTGACGAGTAGGGCATTACCTGCCAATGCATTTGCCGCCAACGCACTCCCGCCATTAAAGCCAAACCAACCTACCCAAATCAAACCCGTACCAATTAAGGTTAAAGCCAAGTTTGAAGGTGCCATTGGATCACGGTTATAGCCATTACGTTTACCTAAAACAGCCGCCAACACAATACCTGCTACACCTGCATTAATGTGCACGACCGTACCGCCTGCAAAGTCTAGCGCACCATCTGCCATCAACCAGCCGCCGCCCCAAACCCAGTGACAAATCGGTGCATACACCAATAATACCCAAAGGGCAGTAAACACCATGAAGCTACTAAATTTAATACGTTCAGCAATCGAGCCTGCTAAGATTGCCACAGTGATAATGGCAAAGGTCATTTGAAAAGTGACAAATAACAGGGTGGGTACGGTACCGGTTAAATCACCTAACCCAATATTAGATAACAGGGCATTATCAAAACCGCCAACAAATTGATTAAAATCGCTGCTGCCAAACGCCAGCGAATAACCCAACACAATCCAAATGATAGATACTAACGCCGTGGCACCATAACTGTGTGCCATCGTCCCTAAAATATTCTTTTTGCGCACCATACCTGAGTAAAACAATGCCAACCCTGGAATAGTCATTAGGAGTACTAATGCAGTAGAAATTAATACCCAAGCGGTGTCGCCCGCATTTAGCGTAGGCGTGTCAGCAGCATGAGCCACCAATGGAGATAACAACAATAATGATAAAATTGATTTAGTAGATACTAGTGGCTGTGAAAATTTGGCAAAAGCTGCCCTTGTAATGACGGCATTCATCGTAACCCCCTTAAAATTATTTGAGATAGTCGTTAAGCGGCTTGATAAGTCTGCGTTAATGTTTAAAGGATGGTCGACTTTAAAGTTTAACAAGCGCTGCGGCAACGACAGTCATGATAGTGTTAGATAGCATTAGCGCCCGTTTCACCCGTACGGATACGAATCACTTGTTCTAATGGTGATACAAAGATTTTGCCATCACCGATTTTGCCCGTACTAGCCACGCGAGTGATAGCTTCAATCGCTGCATCAACCATTTCGTCAGTCACTGCAATTTCTAACTTAACCTTCGGTAAGAAATCAACCACATACTCAGCACCACGATACAATTCAGTATGACCTTTTTGACGACCAAAACCTTTTACTTCGGTAACAGTGATACCTTGCACACCAATCTCAGAGAGTGACTCACGCACATCATCTAGTTTGAACGGTTTTAAGATAGCCGTAATTAATTTCATAATAATTTCCTTTTAAGTGCCGCTTATGGTTGGGTTAGTTACTAGCTGCTGTAGTGGCTTAATAGCGGTTACCCTAAACAGCATTCGTATAGCGAGTTGAAAATGGTAGTTTCGATAATTCAAAAGCTATGCCAACTTTCAAAAATGTCCTATTTTTAAGGGGGTAAAAAATACAACTTATTGAAAATAAAGCAAAAACTTTTTTGTGGTTTCAATGCGACCATCACACAGAAAACGTAATTTTATTATAACCAAAAAATAAAAATTCCTCTAATGTAAATCAGCTATTGCACCAAAAAGGTTATTTGGGTGCCATTAACGATTTTGTAGATAAATTTTAGAATTATTTTAATAATTAGCGATAAAAATAAAAAGATTGCACTAAAAAAGTGCATTTTACTGGCTAAAATCGTTAAATTTGTTGGGTAAGACAGATACAAAGTATATCCGCATCACAAAAATCATAGCATTTAAACTGCCTTTTATTGCAGCAACTACAAAACATGAAAACTCACATTTAATCGCAAAACTTTTTGTCATAAAATGGTATGATAGAAAACGTTTTTTAGCTTATGCGGCAAGTATGGTTATTGCCTTAGTTAGCGGTACCTTTATTTAAGTGTTACAAGTTTAAGTGTTACAAGGAATTCTCGTGAGCCAACTCTCTGCCACCCAATCACCCGTTTCACCTGCTTCAACCAACCAAAGCATGCCATCAGCATCAAGCATGATTCAACGTGGCAATGGATTACAAGTGGTGGTTGGACTTGGCAAATCAGGCTTGTCGGCAGTCAACTATTTACACGCGCTTGGCTACCCCGTAGCTGTCACTGATGCAGGTCTGCCCAAACTTGCCGAGCATTTGCCAACCGATATAGTGACCAAATTTGGGGCATTAGATGCCGAGCTGTTAGCAGTGGCAGATCGCATTATCATCAGTCCTGGTATTGACCCTTATTTGCCGGTGTTTGATGGCGCACGTGCGAGAAAAATCGCGATTGTCAGTGATATTCAATTGTTCCATGAGGTAGCTAAACAGCGACATATTCCGATTATTGCAATTACCGGCTCTAATGCCAAAAGCACTGTCACCACACTGGTTGGCGAGATGGTCAAAAATGCGGGGGTTAAAGTCGGTGTCGGTGGTAACTTGGGAACGCCCGCGCTTGATTTGTTACTTGAGCCCATACAGATGGCGGTGCTTGAGTTATCCAGTTTTCAACTACAGACCACCACCAATTTGGCCGCTAAAGTAGCCACCGTGCTTAACATGTCGCCTGACCATCTAGATCGCCATGGCAATATGCTCGGCTATCACCAAGCCAAACACCGAATATTCCAAGGCGTGCAATCCATTGTGGTCAATCGCGAGGACTTGCTTAGTCGCCCGTTGGTATCCGATGATATGCCCACCATTAGCTTTGGTAGTAACGCACCGGATATGAATCAGTACGGATTGATAAAAGATAGCGATGGTGAAATCTGGCTAGCACGGGGTCGCGAGCGGTTGCTCAATGAAAAAGACGTGCCGATCAAAGGTGAGCATAACTTGATGAATGCGCTGTCAGCCCTAGCAATTGGCGAACTAGCAGGTCTGCCGCTAGACAGTATGTTAACAACATTAAAAAACTTTGTCGGGCTGCCACATCGCTGTGAATTTATCACAACCACCCATCAGCTCGATTGTTTTGACGACTCCAAAGGCACTAACATTGGCTCGACCATCGCGGCAATTTTGGGGCTAGGTAAAGTATATGCGCCCAAAGGCAAAAAACTCGCTGTGATTTTGGGCGGGCAAGGTAAAGGTCAAAACTTTGCTGAACTGGCAAAACCCCTGATGGATTATGCGCAAGTGGTGTACTTTATCGGTGAAGATGCCGATAAAATCGCGGCTGATTTGGCATCAGCGGGGTTGGATAGTCACAATCCTACAGGGATTGTGTTAACCAAATGCCAAACCCTAGAACAAGCGGTCAATCAAGCTTGGCAAGACCAGCCAACATTCCCGGCTTTAGGCGTATTGCTGCTATCACCTGCTTGTGCAAGTTTTGATCAGTTTAGTGGCTATGTGGAACGTGGACAAGTTTTTCAACGCTTAGTCAAACCCCAATAATCATTCGCTAGTGTATTTTTAATATTTAGGTTGTGTTATGCCCGCGCCCCATTCGACTTCTTCGTCACTTTCTTCATCCCTCTCAGCTAATAGCGTTTCTACTAAGAAAAGCCGCCAGTGGATTCCGCCCATCAATTCGGTGCTATTGACCACGGTAGCAACCATCATGGTATTTAGTCTGTTGATGGTGGCGTCCGCGTCAATACCTTTTGCACAAACCAAAAAACTGGGTGATTTTTACTTTTTTTATCACCAATTGGCGTACATGGCAATCGGTGCAGTTCTTGGTTTACTGGTATATTTTATCCCGCTTCGCAAGACGTTTCGCTTAGATTTTATTATGTATGCGCTGCTGGCTTGTCTTTTGCTGATTATTTATACCCTAATCGGTGGGTCAGTGATTAATGGCAGTAAACGCTGGATTGAACTGGGTGGTATCAATTTTCAGCCCTCTGAATTGGCAAAGTTGTTGATGATTTTGTACACCTCAGATTATCTGGTGCGCCGATCAGAAGAGATTCGCAACCATTGGAAAGGCTTTTTGCGGCTAACACTGATAGCCATGGGGCTGATCTTATTTATCATGTTGCAGCCTGACTTTGGCTCGGTGGTGATTATTGCGACCTGTATTGCGGCGATGATTTTTGTCGGTGGCTTACCCATGCGCCAGTTTTTTATCATCATGGGTGCCATGTTTTTGGCAGGCACCATGGCGATTATGGGGGCAAGTTACCGACTAAAACGGGTAACCTCGTTTTTAGATCCGTTTGATGACTTAAAAAATAGTGACTATCAGTTAGGTCGCAGTATTGTAGCCTTTGCCCGCGGTGAATGGTTTGGTGTCGGCTATGGGGAAAGTATCCAAAAACTCTCCCATTTACCGGAGGCGCATACCGACTTTTTACTAGCGATTACCGGTGAAGAGTTAGGCTTAGTGGGTGTGTCGTTTTTACTGGTGTTACAAATTATTTTGGTCACTACGGTTATGCGCATTAGCTACCAAGCGCTAGCACGGCACCAAACACGCTTAAGCTATTTTGCGTTTGGGGTTGGGATTTTGTTCTTTGGGCAAATTTTCGTCAACGCTGGCATGACCATGGGGATGCTACCTACCAAAGGGTTGACCATGCCATTTTTTAGCTATGGGGGTTCTTCTATGGTGGTTAATCTGATTATCGTCGGATTATTGATGCGAATTATCAAAGAAAGCCCAACGATTCCTGCCAATCAATGTCGTTATTATTAATGGGTTGCCAAAAGATTTTGTAAGCTATCGACTTCAATACGCTGTTTGCCTTGCAGCGGCGTATGATTCCATTGGTAAACCGCCTGCTCGAGCATCGTGGTTGGTTTATCCATATCAATCGGTGGCTGTTGTAATAATTGCAGTGCGGTCTTAATAAGTTGGGGTGCAGGGTAGGATTGAATCGGCTCAGCAAGCGTTTGTTTAGACAGTTTTTGCCCTTGTGCATTCACCAAAATGGGTAAGTGATAATACTGCTTGATAGGCTGAAAATTTAAATAATCGGCAATCACCATTTGTGGTATCGTCAATGGTAATATATCCAGACCTCGCACGATTTGATTGACGCTTTGTTGCGCGTCATCAATTACCACCGCAAGCATATAATTAATCATGCCTTTGTTGGCTGTTTGAGCCTTTGAGAAAGACCGCCCAATGCGCCGCCTTCTGACCACAATATCACCCTGTTCTCGTTGCGGATTGCCTGAAATCACCCCTTGCAGCTGATCGAAAAAAAGCATTGGGTTATCTGGCATCACTAAGCGAATGGCATGATCGCGCGATAGCCGCTTATGGACACAGATTCTAGGATAAGGGTATTGGGTGTTGCGGTGGGCGAGTTGATAAGTTTGCAGGGATTTACGACTGCAATCACAGCCATAACTGACTGCTTTTAGCTGCTCATCCAATAACGCGTGATACGTGTTTAGGTGTTGCGACTGGTAACGAACGTTACCATCCCAGTGCAAACCTAATCGCTCTAAATCTGCTAAAATCAAATCGCTAAATTTTGGATGACAGCGCTCCGTATCAGTATCTTCAATGCGTACTAGCCACTTGCCTTGCGCTTGTTTAGCGATACAGTAACTGGCGATCGCAGTCACCAGTGACCCCAAATGCAAAGCTCCCGTCGGAGAGGGAGCAAAGCGACCAATAACAGGAGATGTTGATAAATTAAGCATGACCCCATGCTTGTTTTTCTTTAATCTCTGATAAGGTTTTGCAATCGATACATTGGGTCGCGGTTGGACGGGCTTCTAAACGACGCAGACCAATCTCTACACCGCAAGTCTCACAAAAACCGTAATCGCCACTGTCAATCTCAGCAATCGATTTATCAATCTTGCGAATCAGTTTACGCTCACGGTCACGCGTGCGCAGTGCCAACGCAAACTCTTCTTCTTGGGTAGCGCGGTCATTAATATCGGGCATCGCCGTTGATTCATCTTGAATATAAGATTTGGTTGATTCAGCTTCGCTAATTAACTGCTCTTTCCAATCTAATAAAATTTTTCTAAAATGCGCAAGCTGTGCGTCATTCATATATTCTTCTTCAGCCGCTGGCTGATATGGGGTAAAGCTTAATTCACGTTCATTTTGGGCAGATGCCATAGCTAATTCCTTTAAAAACCGATAGTGATACAATTTTAAGTTTACAATTTCATTACGAGTTCAGCACTTAAGCCAATGACATCGCGTTATTAACGCTTTAAACACTGCAATTCGCCAGTATATGAAATCAAACTAAAATAAACGCTAAAACCTTAATAAACAAGCTAACCAAACTTTCACGACATTAAGTTTATGAACATAAGTTCAACAACCATGAAAAATTAGTCAGATAGTATCTGTTCTTTTGATACCAGTTGCAAGTAACCCATTGTTATATAAATTTATCCAACGTAAACCAGGCGCAATTTCGTCAATGGTATAATCTTTACACAAGGGTTTAAACTGTAGGCTAGTTGATGGGCAGCCAAACACAGATATCCCATAAGTAATCTTATGCATTTCTTGGTGAATATGACCGACAAATATAGCTTTAATGCGGTCTAGATACGGCATTACCACTTCCCAAAAACGGTCCGCATTGATTAGGGTGTACTCATCAAGCCATGTTGAATCGATTAATACCATCGGATGATGACAAAAAATTGCACAAGGACGATTGGCGTTCGCTAACTGTTGCGCCAGCCACAGCAATGACTGCTCGTCAATTTTGCCATGACTGTGTCCCTCACAAGAGGAGTCTAATAACAGTAAGTCCCAATAATCGGTGGCAATACTATAGCAGTTTTGCAGACGAGAATCTGATTTGACTGGCAAATGACGGCGCTGGGCAAAAGGTAGATGATTATCAAGCTCTAGGGTCACATCATGATTGCCTGGGATGGCTATAAACGGAATGTTGACGTCGTCTAAGGTTGCAAATAAACGGTCATAATTTTGTGGGGTGGGTTCATGGCATAAATCCCCCGTCAGTACCAATAAATCAACATCATTGCGCTGTTGTCGAACTAAGGATAATACCGACTCAAATGTGTCTGCGGTATTAACGCCATTCATTAACTTATTTGGGTCATCAAAGAGATGCAGATCACTTAATTCAATAATTGAAAAATAATCAGCATGGTGTTGTGATATCGAACTTGGCAGTAACGTCACTCAGTTATCCTTAGAATAATGACGGTAATCGTGGCAGTACAACTTTATCAAACAACGGTTAATTGACTTAAGTCAATCAAATAAGGCATGTTTTATATCACAAATGCGCATAATTGACAAACACAATAGCAAAATAATTGTTGGCAGAGTCTCCTTCTAAGCATTCGATAAAAAAAGGTGACTATTGGCAGCGCTGACAAACACCTGAAAGCTCAATAATACTTGACTGAGTGGCAAAATTGGTCGATTGCTCAACCTCAGTTAGCATGGTCTGGATAGATGGGCGGCTAAACTCTTGTACCTCGCCACAGCATCGACAGACCAAAAAAGCGGCAACATGGCGATCGGTGGGCTGAGAGCAAGCAAAAAATGCCTTGCTGGAATTTAATTGATGAACCAAGCCATGCCTGAGCAAAAACTCCAAACTACGATATACAGTTGGCGGTGCGACGACTTTTTCGCTCGCTGATTGCAGTAAATCCAATAATTCATACGCCCCAATGGGCTGAGCGGCAAGTAGAATCAAACGATACACCTGCTCTCGCAGTGCAGTAAAACGTAAACCTTGCGCTTGGCAATCTTGTTTTATCTGAGCAATCTGTGCTTCAATCTGCTCGGCGGTCATTTGTGGCATACACATAGACATAGATAGGTGGCGACAATTTACGTCGTAACTATTGGTTGATTGACTATGGGCTGATTGAATAGAATTTCTAGCTGATTGAATAGAACGTTGGGTCATATCACATAAAATCATCAATAACTATCAAATTACTTTAGCATGAAAACCGCATAATTTGTCTGAGAAATTAGCAGTTCGGCTATAAAACTACCCGACAATATAACAAGTCTAATAACACACTATTCATAATGATTAGCGATTAACGTCAGCGTAGATAAAACAACCTTTAGCCAAATTTTTAATCAAGATTCTGCTATACTACTTTTATCATTCCTGCCCATAATCAGCTAGCCGTTATTTTGCTATGTCAAAACCTGCCAAGCCATTTGACCCACAGTCTATCCAACAATCTATCAACAAGCAGTCATGGCTGATACTTGGGCTGGTTGCCATCGGTGTTGCGTTGGATGTTTGGCAAGGCAATAGCCAGTATACCGTGAGTAAAAATTTGCTAGCCGGTAGTGTGCTAGGGTGGGTGAGTCAAATCATCTTTGCTAAAATTTCCCTGAGCAAATCGGGCTATCAGCAGCGTCGTCAAATTGTTCATCGTTTTTACCAAGCGCATATGGCAAAGTGGGTGTTGACCATTGTTGGGTTTGCACTGATTTTTTTGCTGTTAAAACCGCTAAACGCCATTGCGGTATTCGCGGGGTACTTAATTTTGCAAATGAGTTACCTCATTATCACTTACCGAAATCCTTGGTAAAAAAAGGCTATTTACAATTATTTGGTAATAACAGAAATAACCTAAACTAAATCACAAATAAATCCATTTAATCCTTTACAAAAAGGTAACAGTTGAATTAATATAGTGAAAATTTTTTAAAGGTGCGATTGCTCAGCGCTAATTGGCTAAAAAGAATTAGTTTTCAAGCAATTGCATATATGTTTTACTGATGACCCACTTATTTGAGTCAAGCAAAACACAGTAGGTCGATAGCCTATATTATTACGTTGATAAACAAGTTGTTTATTCACGGTTCATCACCTTAGTTAAGCAGATTGCTTAAACGCCTCGATGTGCCTTTGACGTCATGTTTGCACTTCTCATTGAGTATCATCAGCTCAGTTAGATACGATTATAGTGTTAAGTTACAAATTTTTGTGATTAGACAAAATATCTGACGCTAACTCCCTCTATTATCGGCTCAATATAAAAAAGAAGTTAAGATTATGGCAGAAGCAAACGCAGAAATTACTTCAAATGAGTATATCAATCACCACTTGACAAACTGGACTTTCGGTAATCACCCAACAGAAGGTTGGATAGTTGCCGAAACCAAACAGCAAGCTTCTGAAATGGGTTTCAATGCGATTCATTTAGACTCAATGCTGTGGTCGATTGGTTTAGGGGTTCTTTTTTGTGCCATTTTTTATATGGTGGCAAAAAGAGCGACCTCGGGTGTACCCGGCAAAATGCAAGCTTTTATTGAAATGATTGTGGAGTTTGTTGATAGTAACGTTCGTGATACTTATCATGGCACATCAAAGGTTATTGCGCCATTAGCACTGACAATTTTTGTGTGGATTTTCTTGATGAACTTCATGGATCTTCTGCCAGTTGATTATTTGCCTGTCATTGCACAAAAAATTGGTGGTCTGCTAGGACATAACCCACACCATGTTTACATGAAAGTCGTACCAAGTACTGACCCAAATGTGACGCTTGGTATGTCGTTCTCAGTATTTGCACTGATCATTTTTTATAGTATTAAAGAAAAAGGTTTTGGCGGTTTTATTGGTGAATTAACCCTTCATCCATTTAGCGCAAAAAACCCAATCGCTAAAATCTTATTGATTCCAGTGAACTTTATCCTAGAGTTTGTAACTCTAATCGCAAAACCTATCTCACTTGGCTTACGACTTTTTGGTAACATGTATGCAGGTGAATTAATTTTTGTGTTAATCGCCCTTATGCCATTTTGGATTCAATGGGTGTTATCAGTACCGTGGGCAATCTTCCACATTTTAGTAATCACTTTGCAAGCGTTCGTTTTCATGATGCTAACCATTGTCTATCTTAGCCTTGCATCACAAACTGAACATTAATTTCAAAACAGTAATGAGGATACATCAATGACTCTAGAAGGTATGACCGTTCTTGCCGTTGCTTTGCTAATCGGTTTAGGTGCACTAGGCACAGGTATTGGCTTTGCAATCTTAGGTGGCAAATTCTTAGAGGGCGTCGCTCGTCAACCAGAACTAGGTTCACAATTGCAAACTCGTATGTTCATCGTGGCAGGTCTTCTTGACGCCGTACCGATGATCGGTGTTGGTATTGCAATGTTATTGTTATTCGCAAATCCTTTAGCAGGTTAATAGGTACACTATCAGTACAATGTCCACATCATCTTATGTGGACAAGGATTGAAGAAACTTAATTAACGAGGGATTCTAAGTGAATATCAATGCAACCCTAATTGGACAATCGATTGCATTCGCCATCTTCGTGATGTTTTGCATGAAGTTTGTGTGGCCGCCTTTGGTTGCTGCTATTTCGGATCGCCAACGTAAAATCGCAGATGGCCTAAATGCTGCCGAAAAAGCCAAAGCAGACTTAGCAACTGCATCACAAGCTGCAGAGCAAGAGCTTATCGCAGCAAAAGCAAAAGCCGCTTCACTCATTGACCAAGCGAACAAAAGCGCCAATCAAATGATTGAAGATGCCAGAGTGCAAGCACAAGTGGAAGGCGAACGTATTCGTCAACAAGCGCGTGAAGCAATTGATCAAGAAATTAATAAAGCCCGTGAAGGTTTACGCGCGCAGGTTGCAGAACTTGCCGTACTCGGTGCCGAAAAAATCTTACAAGAAAAGGTCAATCCAGAAACTCATGCCAATATGTTAAACCAATTGGCAGCCAAGTTATAAGTAGCAACCGTACAGTGAGGATATGATGGCTGATTTATCAACCTTAGCAAGACCCTATGCAAAAGCAGCATTTGATTATGCTAAAGAGCACACGTCAGTCAATGAGTGGCAAGATTACTTAAACGTGATGAATGCCATCGTTAGTGATAAAGCATTTGCCGATTATATCAATAATCCAGCAGTTGCTGCACAAGCTAAAGTCGCTACTTTAAAAGACCTTTATAACCAAAGTTCACCTGAAGATAGCAATACCGTGTTTAAAACTTTAAGCACCGCTATTGAGGGTGGGGCACAAGCAGATTCCAATGCTTTTGTTAATTTTTTGACGCAACTTGCAGAGCAAGATCGTTTGGCATTATTACCCAGTATCAATGAGCGTTTTGGTTTATTAAAAGCCGCTGATGCAAAAGAAGTTCATGCATATGTCACGTCGGCATATCCATTAACGCAAGTGCAAGAGCAACTCATTGAACACCGACTTGCTACCTCCCTAGGCGCGAAGGTCGTACTACATGTCAATGTAGACCCTGCCCTAATTGCAGGTGTGACGATTAAGGTCGGTGACAAAGTAATCGATGACTCTGTACGTGGCAAATTAAAACAGTTAAAAACACAGCTGACGGCATAAATTTCAACAAAATTGATTCTAGTCAGTAAAAATTAAGGAACAGTGCAATGCAACAATTGAATCCAGCGGAAATCAGTAATCTGATTAAGCAGCGAATTCAAGACCTGACTGCGGGTGCCACAGCAAAGAACGAAGGCACTATTGTCATGGTATCTGACGGTATCGTACAGATTCATGGTCTTGAAGATGCCATGTACGGCGAAATGATTGAGTTTGAAGGTGGCGTATATGGTATGGCGCTAAACCTTGAACAAGACTCAGTCGGCGCGGTTGTTCTAGGTGAATACTTAAACCTCCAAGAAGGACAAAAAGCTTACTGTACTGGTCGTATTTTAGAAGTACCAGTTGGACCCGAGCTTTTAGGTCGTGTGGTAGATGCACTGGGTAATCCTATCGATGGTAAAGGCCCAATTAACGCCAAGTTGACGGATAAAGTTGAAAAAATCGCCCCAGGCGTTATCGACCGTCAGTCAGTTGATGAGCCAGTAATGACAGGTTATAAAGCCGTTGATACCATGATTCCAATCGGACGTGGTCAACGTGAGCTTATCATTGGTGACCGCCAAACTGGTAAAACAGCCATGGCAATCGATGCGATCATCGCGCAGAAACACTCGGGCATTAAATGTGTGTACGTAGCCGTTGGTCAAAAACGTTCAACCATCGCAAACGTGGTACGTAAACTAGAAGAAACAGGCGCACTAGCTTATACAACGGTTGTGGTTGCATCTGCTTCTGAACCTGCAGCGCTGCAGTACATCGCGCCATACTCTGGTTGTACTATGGGTGAATACTTCCGGGACCGCGGTGAAGATGCACTTATCATTTATGATGACTTATCAAAACAAGCCGTAGCCTATCGTCAAATTTCATTGCTTTTACGTCGTCCACCAGGACGTGAAGCTTACCCAGGTGACGTATTCTACCTTCACTCACGCCTATTAGAGCGCGCTTCACGCGTAAACGCTGAGTATGTAGAAAAATTCACCAACGGTGCTGTAACAGGTAAAACAGGTTCATTAACTGCCTTGCCAATTATCGAAACCCAAGCAGGTGACGTATCAGCATTCGTACCAACCAACGTGATTTCAATCACTGACGGCCAGATCTTCCTAGAGTCAAGCTTGTTTAACTCAGGTATCCGTCCAGCGGTGAATGCGGGTATTTCAGTTTCTCGTGTGGGTGGTGCAGCGCAAACTAAAATCATCAAAAAATTGTCAGGTGGTATCCGTACCGCATTGGCACAGTATCGTGAATTGGCAGCTTTTGCACAGTTTGCTTCTGACTTAGATGACGCGACCCGTAAACAGCTTGACCATGGTCAACGTGTGACTGAATTGATGAAACAAAATCAATACGCACCAATGAGCATCGCTGAACAAGCTGCGGTAATTTATGCTTCTAACGAAGGCTATCTAGCTGATGTCCCAGTGAACAAAGTGGGTGCATTTGAAGCAGGTTTGTTACGTTACCTACGTGACCAACATGGTGATTTTATGGCAGACATTGATAACACTGCCAACTATAATGATGATATCGCAAACCAATTCAAATCAGCGATTGAAAACTATAAGCAAAATCACTCTTTCTAAGATTTAGTGAAATTTTAGAACTGCATTGTCATAGAATAAATGAACAAAGGGGTTATGATTACTTTGTTCATTTTTCCAAATTTCGTCCATGTTATATCAATGGGCGTGGACTGAAACTAAACATGGCTGTATGGATTATTTATGGCAAGTTTAAAAGAAATTCGAGCAAAAGTTGCTAGTATTAAAAGTACCCAGAAAATTACTCGTGCCATGCAAATGGTTGCAGCGAGTAAGATGCGACGTGCCCAAGAACGTATGCAACTAGGTCGTCCTTATGCTGATAGCATGCGTCGAGTGGTTTCTCATCTAGTTAAAGCTTCACCAGACTACAAACATCCTTATCTAGTGCCTCGTGCGGTTAATCGTGTTGGCTATATTGTAGTCAGTTCTGACCGTGGTCTTGCAGGTGGTTTGAATATCAACTTATTCAAAAAATTGATGCAGCATGTCAAACAACAAAAAAGCCAATCGGTTGAAACGCGCTTTGCGGTGATTGGTCAAAAAGGCGTGAGCTTCTTTAAAACATTCGGTGGTACGGTGATTGCTGCGGAAGCTCACTATGGTGATAACCCAAGCTTTGAGCAACTTAGTGTGCCAGTTCAAGTAATGCTTGATGCGTATAATCGTGGCGAAATTGATGAGATTTACATGGTATATAACGAATTTGTGAATGCCATGACCCAAAATCCCAGTGTGCAACGCTTAGTACCGATTGCGGCTGAGTCTTTGGTTGATGAAACGATGGCAAATCGTGAACACAGCTGGGATTACATCTATGAGCCAACTACCAAAGAGCTGCTTGATGGTTTGATGGGACGTTATGTTGAATCAATCGTCTATCAAGGTGTGGTAGAAAATATTGCTTCTGAACAGTCTGCACGTATGGTTGCTATGAAAGCAGCAACGGATAACGCAGGTAACTTAATTAACGAATTACAATTGGTTTACAACAAGCTGCGTCAAGCGGCGATTACCCGAGAAATTTCGGAAATCGTTGGCGGTGCTGCTGCTGTTTCATAATTGACCTACATTCAAGGAGAGCGTAATGAGTAGCGGTCGTATTGTACAGATTATTGGCGCGGTTATTGACGTTGAATTTGACCGTCAAAGCGTACCAAGAATTTATGATGCCTTAAAAGTTGAAGGCACAGAAACTACATTAGAAGTACAACAACAATTGGGTGATGGTATCGTACGTACTATTGCCATGGGTTCTACTGAAGGTCTAAAACGTGGTTTACCAGTTAGCAATACTGGCGCACCAATCTCTGTACCTGTGGGTAAAGGTACCCTAGGTCGTATCATGGACGTTTTAGGACGTCCAATTGACGAAGCAGGTCCGGTAGAGCATAGCAACACTTGGGCTATTCACCGTGAAGCGCCAAGCTATGATGAACAATCAAACTCTACTGAACTTTTAGAAACGGGTATTAAAGTAATTGACTTACTATGCCCATTTGCTAAAGGTGGTAAAGTCGGTCTGTTCGGTGGCGCAGGTGTTGGTAAAACCGTTAACATGATGGAACTTATCAATAACATCGCAAAAGCACACTCAGGTTTATCTGTATTTGCTGGTGTAGGTGAGCGTACTCGTGAAGGTAATGACTTCTACCACGAGATGAAAGACTCAAACGTACTTGATAAAGTTGCGATGGTGTATGGTCAGATGAATGAGCCACCAGGAAACCGTTTACGTGTTGCCTTGACAGGTTTGACCATGGCGGAATACTTCCGTGACGAAAAAGATGAAAACGGTAAAGGTCGTGACGTATTATTGTTCGTTGACAATATTTATCGTTATACACTAGCGGGTACCGAAGTATCAGCATTGTTAGGTCGTATGCCATCTGCGGTAGGGTATCAGCCAACACTTGCAGAAGAGATGGGTGTATTACAAGAACGTATTACTTCAACCCAATCAGGTTCTATTACTTCTGTTCAAGCAGTATATGTTCCTGCCGATGACTTGACTGACCCATCACCTGCGACAACATTTGCTCACTTAGATGCAACAGTGGTATTGAGCCGTGATATTGCCTCACAAGGTATTTATCCAGCGGTTGACCCACTCGACTCAACGTCGCGTCAGTTAGACCCACTAGTCATTGGTGAAGAGCACTATGCTGTTGCTCGTGGTGTCCAAGAAGTGTTACAACGCTTTAAAGAGTTGAAAGACATTATTGCGATTTTGGGTATGGACGAATTATCAGAAGATGATAAATTAGTGGTATACCGTGCACGTAAAATCCAACGTTTCTTGTCACAACCTTTCCACGTTGCAGAGGTATTCACTGGCTCACCAGGGAAATACGTACCAATCCGTGAAACCATTCAAAGCTTTAAAGCAATCTTGAATGGTGAGTATGATGACTTGCCAGAACAAGCATTCTACATGAAAGGTGGTATTGAAGAAGTGGTTGCTGCAGCAGAAAAACTACGCGGCTAATTTCTCAATCAAACCCTGTTAGTTTAAAATAAAGTAACAGGGTTTTATCAACCTAATTTTGCAATACCATAGGAGAGAACTGTGGCAACTTTACAATGTAATGTCGTCAGTGCGAAAGAAACTATCTACTCTGGTGAGATTAGTATGTTAATTGCTACTGGGGTAGAAGGTGAAGTCGGTATTTTGCCAGGACATATTCCTTTTATTACGCTATTAAAGCCGGGCACCATGCAGATCAAAACCAGCAATGGCAATGATGAAATGGTGTATGTATCAGGTGGTGTTTTAGAAGTACAACCGCATTTAGTGACGGTATTGGCAGATACAGCAGTACGTGCAAATGACTTAGATGAAGCCAAAATTTTGGAAGCACGTCGTCATGCAGAACAAAGCTTGCAAAATCAAAAAGCCGATATCGACACCTCTGCGGCTTTGGCAGCATTGGCAGAATCTTTGGCACAATTGCAAACCTTACAAAAATTCAAAAACCGTGCCTAATTTTGATGGTACTATGTTTAAAGACAGTGGCTATGACCACTGTTTTTTTTATGAGTGCTTAAAGATATAAATGCTTAAAAAAAGAGCGATTAAAATTTTACTAATTATCTTTTAAACCAAAGCTAGCAAAAAATTTTTATCAGTTATTGAATAGATAACCTTATATCGTATGCTTTTGCATCTTATTATATGTGGTATTTATACTTTTTTTATGTTTAGTTACGTTTTAACAATATTAAATTGGCTATTTTTTCGCTAAATTAATTCAATTATATTGTAGTAGTACAGGTAATGCGTAAACTTTCATTACCTATTGCTGATAGATAAATAAAGATATATTCTGATATAAGTATTAAGAGTATGTATAAAATTTTTTGGAGGAAATTATGTCAGAAGAAGAGTTGATACCCCGCGTATTGATTGTAGAGGATGATGAGCGTCTTGCAACCTTGACCCAAGATTATTTGCGTAAAAATGGTCTAGATGTGGCAATTGAAACTGATGGTAACCGTGCGATTCGTCGTATCGTGGCTGAGCAGCCTGATATGGTGGTGCTTGATGTGATGTTGCCAGGTAGTGACGGTTTGACGGTATGCCGTGAAGTACGTCCTCATTTTCATAACCCTATCTTAATGCTAACCGCGCGTACCGAAGATATGGACCAAGTATTAGGTCTAGAAATGGGTGCGGATGACTACGTGGCAAAACCCGTTCAGCCGCGTGTGTTATTAGCGCGCATTCGTGCGCTATTGCGCCGCTCTGATACCGCGCCAACTGATGAAGTGCCGCAGCGCCTTGAATTTGGTGATTTGGTTATTGATAACGGCGGTCGTTCGGTTACTTTGAACGATGAGCTTGTTGACTTTACCAGTGCAGAATATGATTTATTGTGGTTGTTGGCATCAAATGCAGGTCGTATCTTATCGCGTGAAGACATTTTTGAACGTCTGCGTGGTATCGAGTATGATGGTCAAGACCGCTCGATTGATGTACGTATTTCTCGTATCCGTCCAAAAATTGGTGATGATCCAGAAAACCCAAAACGTATCAAAACCGTTCGCAGTAAAGGCTATCTGTTTGTCAAAGAAAACTAACATAGTATTGATAAACACAGTATTGAAAAAAGTCAGCATCAGGCTGGCTTTTTTTATCGCTATCACTGGTAACTTTGCTACCTAGCAACTGGTAGATTTAGCACAACAATTTGCTACGTTACTAGACAATCGCTTCATGAATTTTACATTGTAATATTAATTTTGCTAGGTAATAATACGGCTATTATTTTTCGACCTTAACCCTAGATTTTTATGCCACTATTATCGTCCTTAAACCAATCCATCTTTCTGCGGATTTATGCAGGTCTGTTACTTATCTGTTTGTTAGTTGCGTTGTTTGCGCAATTGCTTATCACCACTATCAACGCAGAGCGCGTACAGACTTATCGCGAGGATATGGCATCAGCGGCATTTTATCTCATTGACTCAGGGTTGTCGCGCCAAGTAACGGCGCAAGAGCGTAATTTTTGGCTCTCTGATGTCAGTACCTTATTTGATACTAAGTTTGAAATCGAACCGACCTCAAAAGCGGATTTTAAAACCAGCGAAATTAATCGACTCAACAAACAACAAGCCGTAGTACGTTTTAATGGCGATACCAATACCGCAGAGATTTATCATAAAGTATCGGGTGAGAACAACGTCTTGCATGTCAGCGTCAATAAACTCAATGAGCAACAAATTAAAGGGATAGGCGTGTTGCTGCTCGATGATTTGTCTTACTATCGCACCTTGGCAGAAAAACAGCAACGCTTGCAACAAATTCAAAAATTTTTCCCTTTTAAGCTCACCTTGCAATCCGTTAATAAACTGCAACTTGATACCGACCAAAAAGCGCGACTGTATCGCAAAGATATCGTGATTATGTTCCGTGACAATACCAGTGTAGAGAATTCATCGATTCGGGTACTAGCGCCGACTGAACTCCAAGATACTGTGGTGGATTTGGGACCCATTCCACTGTTTAACTGGTTTCCGCTTAATCTGATTATTAGTATCACGCTCATTAGTATGTTCTTAATCAGTCTAGGGGTGTATGCGCTGATTTTCCCATTAGAGCGTAAACTGCAGCTCATTCAAAGCGGTATCACCAAAGTGCGCGAAGGTAAGCTCAATACCAAAGTAAAAGTCGTGGGCGAAGATGAAATTGCCCATCTAGCGGCAACCTTTAATAGTATGACTGAGCACATCCGCCGTTTGATTGAATCGCAGCGCGAGTTGACTCGTGCAGTATCCCATGAGCTGCGTACCCCAGTAGCACGTATTCGCTTTGCTGTGGATATGCTGGCTGATACTGATGATTATGACGATCGGATGAGTCAGCGTGATTATATCGACCAAGATATCGAATCGCTCAATGGCTTGATTGATGAAATTTTGACCTATGCCAAGCTTGAAGAAGGCTCACCTAAAATGGACTGGGAAGATGTCGATTTGCAAGAACTCGTTTCGCAGATTGTCCGCGAGACCAATGCGCTTGGTAAACCTGTCACCGTCAAAGTAGGTAAGGTGCAAAAAGGTGCGTTTGCACAAGCCGATAGACGCTATTTACACCGCGTGTTGCAAAACTTGGCAGGTAATGCCACCCGGTATGCCGAAAGCACTATTATCATCTCAGCCGGCTTAGAAAAAAACGAAGCTTTTATCAGTGTGGAAGATGATGGACAGGGTATTCCAGAAAAAGACCGTGAAAAAGTCTTTATCCCGTTTGCGCGTCTGGATGATAGTCGTACCCGTGCCTCGGGTGGTTATGGTCTCGGCTTATCAATCGTGTCTCGAATTGCGTTTTGGTTTAATGGTCGCATGTCAGTGGATGAAAGCCCTACCTTGGGTGGGGCGCGATTTATCATGACTTGGCCGAAAAGCCAGCTAGCGTCAAGTATTGAAGCCGATGAAATTACCCAAAAAAGTAGCGAGAAAAAATACACGCAAGTGCAAGGGTCATAAGCTCGTTACCAGTGATGCTTGCAAATTTGCTCAGACTGGGCTAAATTTTAGTGAGTAACTCAATGGTTTAGCGAAATTTGCGCACATCAATTAACCGATGAGCGAAATCATCACAAGCGAGGATGGCATGCGTTACTTATTTTTAGCCTTGGTGGCACTCAACATGGCGGTTTTTGGTTATTATAGTTTTTTGCGCAAACCTACTGAAAGCCAGTCCGTCTCACAGGCGCGTGCAGCATTGGTTCACCCTGTCACAGCCACCAATGTGTCAAATGAATTACCCCCCATGATTGGTACTAAAAAGTAAAAATGGCTACCTTAACCAAAGTTATCAAAACCAAAGCTACCAAAACCAAAGTTACTAAAGAATCATGGTTAGCCTAACCTATTAAGTAACCAATTAGTCTTCTGTCAGCTTTATTCTATAATCGGAATATTCACCACCACTTCTAAGCCGCCGCCATTGGGCTGATTACGAGCGATGACGCTACCATTGTGCAGGTGAGTAATGCGGCTTACAATCGCAAGCCCAAGCCCACTCCCTTGCGTGGTACGTGCCGTTTCGCCCCGCTCAAACGGCTGCATAATCCGCTCAAGCTGATCTTCGGCAACGCCTTGCCCTTCATCGCTAACTTTAATGGTTAAGTATTTTTGTCTAGAGGTTATCTCTGGCGTTAGGGTTTCATCGGTGACCACTTGCTCAGTAGGCTGTAGATCATCATCAATGCCAATCTCAATATGAATCGGCGGCTGACCATAGCGACAAGCATTATTGACCAAATTAACAATGAGACGTTTGATGGATAAGGGTCGTAATGGCACACTAGGCAAATCGTCTTGGATATCGATAATAAATGGGGTAGGGGCAAACTGCACCACAATCTCGTTAATGATGGGACGCATATTGGTCAATCGTACCGCTTCATCTGAGCCATCTTTCATAAATGAAATAAACTGCTCCAAAATCGCGTCCATGTCCTCAATATCATACACCAACCCTTCCCGCAAAAACTCATCGGGTAGCATCTCAGCTGTGAGTCGCATCCGCGTCAGTGGCGTGCGCAAATCATGGGAAATACCAGCGAGCATAATATTGCGTTCTTTTTGGGTTTGGATCAGGTTATGAAACAGTCGGTTAAATGCCAAATTCACCTGACGAATCTCTGTTGAGCCTTCATTGGTCGCCAAATTGTTGGCGTGCCCAAGGGTGATGTAATCAATTGCCACTTTTTGTAGGCGTTTGAGCGGGCGATTTAATTGTCTTACCAAAAACAAAATAGTCAGCAACGTGGCAAGCGGGATCCCCAATAAGAAAAAATAAATCGACGTTGGGCTATATTTGGCATAAAACTTGACAGGCTCTTGCAGCCAAACATCCGGATGCGCACTGTCTTGAATATACAAAATCGGCACGGGTTTGAATTTAAAATTGACCGATACAGGACGCTGCATCACGGTTTCCATCTGTGTTGCCATCCGCTGGGTAAAATAATCTACCAAGGTTTTTTCTTGAAAAGAAGGTATCTGTTGTGGGTCAGTAATCACGTTAATATGCGAGGCATCAATAATCCAATTTTTAAGCTCGGGATTGTTTTTAAAATCTTTATCCGCTTTATCAATCATCAACAGCTGATTGGCAAGATAAGTTGCATGGTTTTGTAGCTCTGGTAAATACAGACTGCGCCAAAAAAACCACAGCGACAACGCCACGCTCACCAGTACCATCAACATCACCATCAAGGTGGTTTGCCAAGTGTGGCTATAGCCTTTAAGTTTGGGTAAATGCGGTTTCATGCTGGGGTATCCTGATGGTGGCTGTACAGCTAAGTCAAAACGGGCAACGGCACTGGCATCCTGTTATAATACGCAGATAGCTTGGCAAAATTAAAGGGGCAATCATGCAGTTTTCAAAGTTTGGTGAAAAGTTTACCAAAAACAGCGGTATTTTGCAGTTAATGGATGATTTGGGCAACGCGCTTAACAGTGAGCAACCGATTAATATGCTCGGCGGTGGCAATCCAGCACGTATTGATAAAGTTAACCAAACCTATTGGTCGGTGTTTAAAACCTTAGCTAAAGGTGATATGGGCTCAATGGCCATCGAAAATATCGGAAACTATTCAACGCCGCAGGGCGATGCCAAGTTTATTGCCGCATTGGTAGATTTTTTTAATCGCCATTATGATTGGGGACTTACCACAGACAATATCGCCCTGACCAATGGCTCACAAAACGCATTTTTTTATTTATTTAACTTGTTTGGTGGGCAGTTTGACGATCAAGCACAAGGCAGCATTGATAAAAAAATTCTATTACCACTTGCTCCAGAATATGTGGGTTATGCCGATGCCCATGTGGATGGGCAGCATTTTATCGCAGTGCCACCCAGCATCGAATTTGTGCAACATCAAGGTGAAGACGGCTTTTTTAAATACCGAGTCGATTTTGATACGCTAGAAAATTTGGCTGAATTGCACGACGGTGAAATTGGGGCAATTTGCTGCTCACGCCCCACCAACCCAACAGGCAACGTGCTGACCGATGACGAAATGGCGCGCCTTGAAGCAATTGCTAAGCGTTTTGATATCCCACTGATTATTGACAATGCGTATGGGATGCCATTCCCCAATATCATCTATAGCCAAGCCACGCTCAATTGGAATGAGCAAATTATTTTGTGCTTTAGCTTATCAAAAATCGGTTTGCCTGGGGTGCGTACAGGGGTTGTGGTCGCCAATCCGCAGGTGGTCAAAGCGATTAGCAGCCTAAATGCGATTGTTAATTTAGCGCCGACCCGTCTTGGCGCGGCGATTGCTACGCCACTGCTACAAGATGACCGGCTAAAAGATTTGTCAGACAATCATATTCGTCCGTTTTATCAAGGACAAGCCAAATTAGCGGTGCAGCTGCTAAAACAAGAACTGGGCGACTTGCCAAGCCCCTATAACAATGCGATGAAAATCCACAAGCCTGAAGGCGCGATTTTCTTGTGGGTATGGTTTAAAGATTTGCCGATAACCACGGTTGAGCTGTATGAGCGACTAAAAGCCAAAGGCACGCTGATTATCCCAAGCGAGCATTTCTTTGTGGGCGTGGATACCGAGAACTTTAGGCATGCCCATGAGTGTATCCGCTTAAGCATCGCCCAAGATGATGATACCTTGAAAAAAGGGATTACTACGATTGGGAAAGTGGTGAGGGCGGTTTATGCCAACCAGTAAAAACAAGCAATAAAAAAGGGCATACATCGCGCCCTTTTACTGTTGTTTTGAACAACTAAATTTTCCACTCCACAAAATTCTTCAATAGTTGCAACCCTGCGGTATGGCTTTTTTCGGGGTGGAACTGGGTCGCAAACAAATTATCTTTAATCACGCTGGCACAAAACTCAACGCCATAATCACAGGTTGCCGCCACAATCGAAGTATCAGACGGCACACAATAAAAACTATGCACAAAATAAAAATGGGTATTATCTTCAATCCCTTGCCATAGCGGATGCGCCAAATCCATATGGGTGATAGTATTCCAGCCCATATGCGGTACTTTAATGCGTTCGTTTTTATCATCTAGCCAATGATCATCAAAGCGTTTGACGTCACCACCCAGTACCCCTAGACAGTTTACCCCATCATTTTCTTCTGAGCGCTCAAACAACGCCTGCATCCCCACACAAATCGCCATTACAGGCTTATTAAATACAGCCGTTTTGACAGCATCAGCGATACCCGCTGCCTGCATCTCTGCCATGCAGTCGCGCATTGCCCCTACACCAGGGAAGACCATTTTGTCTGCCGCCGCAATGACTGCAGGGTCACGCGTGATCGACACATCAGCGCCCACTGCCGTCAAGGCTTTACCCGCCGAATGTAAATTACCCATGCCATAATCTAGCAATGCAACCTTTGTCATCTGTTATCCTGTTGTCAAAAAAAGCCCAAAACTGCGATTAAGCGCTGATATCACTTGGCGCTCATCATCGTCAATTACCAAAGAAGTTTTGAAAAATACCAAAATAGCCATTATATTAATATCATCACATTGCTGCGCGAATAGCACTATTCGCAAAATCGTAAGGACAATAATAATGGCAGAAAAAAACTATTATGACATTTTAGGCGTCGATAAAAAAGCCAATGAAGCAGATATTAAAAAAGCCTATCGCAAACTGGTGCGACAATATCACCCTGATATCAACGACTCACCCGATGCCGACGCAAAAATGGGTGAAATCAATAACGCCTATGAAACGCTCAAGGACGCTGAAAAACGCGCCCAATACGATCTGATGCTCGACAATCCTTATATGGGTCAAGGCTTTGGCGGCGGTCAGGGCTTTAATGCCAATATGAGCCAAGCGGATTTGGATGAAATCCTCCGTCAGTTTGGCGGTGGGGCTGGCGGTCGTCAGTCGCAAGGCGCGGGTGGCTTTAGATTTGATGATATTTTCTCGACATTCGGGGGCGGTGCAGGCGGGTTTTCAGACGGATTTGGTGGCAGACAGTCGCAACGCTCGACCAAAGGCGACGATCAGCACGCCGAGTTATCAATTGATTTGAAAGCCACTTATGAAGGCGATACCCGTAAAATTAGCCTAAATTTACCCATACAAACCGCGACAGGGCTGGATTATCAAACCAAGACTATTGAAGTCAAAATCCCCAAAGGTATTGCCGAAGGACAACAAATTCGCTTGGCAAAACAAGGCAATCCAAGCCCATATGGCGGTGATAATGGCGATTTGTACCTAAAAATTAAATTTAATCACCCAGACAATATCCGTGTAGAAGGCAAAGACGTGTTCCAAACGGTAGATGTTGCGCCTTGGGAAGCAGCCATGGGCGGTCAAATCACGGTCAACACGCCTGCTGGCAAGGTCAATGTCAATGTACCAAAAAATAGCCGTACTGGTACCAATCTTCGCCTTAAAGGTAAAGGTATCCCAGCTAAAGAAGCCGGTGATTTATATTTAAGTTTAAATATCGTGTTGCCAAAAATCGATACAGACGCAGATATCCAAGCGTTTGAAGCGTTCAAATCGGCATTTGCCTCATTTGTGCCAACGCGCTAATCTATTGATAATTAAGCGCTATTAATAACTAAGCAAAAAAAACAGGCAGTACAATAAAAAAAAATGACAAACAAGCACCAAACATAACTATAGATACACAACAGGAGTGCAACATGGCTCAAACCACCAATACGGATTTATCATTACGGTTAACCCTAGATGACTTGATTATGGCGAGTAGTTGGGATAAAAGCTGGGTATTAGCGCTAATGGATGAAGATATTATTTATGCTGAAACGCCTGCCATCGACAGCCAGCCCTATTTTAATAGCGCACAACTGACCACAGTGCGCCTTGCCTCACGCCTACGCCGTGATTTTGATGCCAGTCCGCAAGCGATTGGCTTAATACTATCGCTGCTTGACGAGCTAAGACCGCTTCGGCAGTTACAGCGGCAAATCACGCTCACGCGAATGGTTCATGATGTGGATGACAGCTAGCAAGCATCAAGTTAGCCAACATCAATTTGGGTGAATTTAATCCTAAAAAAGGGTGGGTTATCGCGCTATAATCCGCCCTTTTTATTTGCTACAGCAAACGATTATTGGGCGTACCCATGGTTACGGAGCCAATTTTGTAGAAGTTGAATTTCGGCTTGTTGGGTATCGATTAGGGTATTGGTAAGGCTACGCACTTTGTCATCGTTACCATATTTGGCAACCACTTGTGAGAACGCAATCGCGCCTTTATGATGAATCAGCACGGTTTGGGCAAACGCTTGGTCGGCGTTTTTAGTCATGACCGTGTCCACCATTTCTTGCTGCATATCATCGATAATACTATCGATTTCTTGCTGGGCTGCTACACTATCTGCCATCGGCTGATTAGGGTCCGCGGTGTTTTGAATCAGTTGCATGGCAAGCCAATTCTGTAATATTTGTGATTCATTTTGGCGTGAGCTAATAATGTCTCGGGCTAAACCTAGCAGTTCAGGATTTTTGCCGTATCGCTGCTCAATACTGGCAAGCGCGATGGTTTCATCAAAATGACTCAGCATAGCTTTGACAAAAATCATATCAGGCGAGATGGGTATATAGTCAAATTGATTAAGGGCGGTTGGTTCACTGGCTGCAGCCGCATCGATACTTGGCTGCTTGATGACAGTAAAATACGCTTCTTGATAGTCGTTGATGGTACTTGATGCCGGCATCACATAACCTTGCGCCAATTGACTGACGGTAAGCATGTTTTTATTGATTGCCTGTGTGTCTAATACTTGGGGCAATGGTTTATCATCGAATTCTTGGGGCGCGCTCACGGTGGCAGCGGTAGGGGGTGCTGGCTGCTGAGAATCAGATTGCTCACAACCAATCATGCTGATAACTGCGATGACAAGCAAGATTGGTGGTGCGGTGTTGGCCATGTATCGGCTCCCATGCCTTGATTTTATACGGTGTGTTTTGAAATGATGATTGTAAGCATTAACGGTAAGCGTTGACTGTCAGCATTGATTATCAGTCTTAGGCAAGAGTATAAAGTAGGGTCATCACAGTGACTATATCAATTGTGTCATGGCAGCTTGCTTATCATTTGCTAACTGCTGATTGTGCTAACTGGCGATTGTGCTAACTGCCGCTTGCGAGCAATATCCCCGCCAAAGTAAAAAACGCGCGATAAGCGGCTACTTTTTTCTCCAAGCTTTGCGGATAAGCGCGCGAGGTCGATGGCAACCGATAAATACCAAATGTTCGCCCAAAAGCGTTAACTTCAAGAAACTGATTGGTTTTTGGCAGTTTATAGGGTGTTTGACTGGGATCAAAATAGGGTGACGCGGGGTCACTGATACTTTGGTTGACCAGCGCTATCAGCACTTCTGTGGCTTTGCCACCGGTGGTGTAAATCCACTTGACCTGCTTTAGCTGTGCCAAAACTTTACCCAAATCAACCGTAGCAACCACGGTCAAATGTTCGTCAGCCGCATTGCCTTTTTCGCGGATGACGTGAGTGACTGAAGGACATTCACCGATGTTATAAGCCTGTAAAAATGCTTTGATTTTTTCGGCATCAAAGCGTTTTTCATCACCGACTCGAAAATAATCAATATCATCAAAAAACACCTTACCCATGATACGCCACATATCATTATAAAAATTGGGATAATGAAATGCCATGCACCATTTATCAGGTGTGGGCGGCATTGTACCCATCATCAAGACTTTGGTATCAGCAAAAAAGAAGTTACCAAACGGATGGGCTTCGACACGCGGGTCAGTCAATAAATCAGCAGACATATCAGTTTTTATTTCTAATTAAATACACGCCAAGCGCGGCACTGGCAATAATCGGTAACAGCACCATAAAAAACGGTGAAAATCCCGTGCTTAGACTGACAAACCCGACCAAATCTTGCAGATAACTAAATACCAAGCCAAATAAAAGAGCGATCACAATACGATAGCCCAAGCTTTGGTTACGCAAGGAGCCAAATACAAATGAACAAGCAACCAACACTAGCGATAGCATGGCAAGAGGCGCCAATAGCTTTTTCCAAAAGGCAACTTCATGCTCAAGCGAGCGGCGTTTGTCTTTGGCTAAGAGCTGTTGGTGCTGCCATAATTCGGTCACTGACATGTTATCAGGTCTGCGTGTTAACAGATAAATCGCTGACGGCTCAATGGGTAATTGCAGCGTCATAGTCGGGATGGTAGTCAACTGACTGTGCCCATCGGCGGCGATGGTTAATTGTTTGATTTGTTGCAGCTGCCAGCCCGATGTCTTATCAGCGGTATTTTGACTGACAAAGCTGCCGGTATCGGCCTGCAGCACTTGTTGGATATGGGCGTTGTCGTCTAGCTGCCAAACTTTGATATTTTTGAGCTCGCCTTTGGTATTGGCATGGTCAATATTGATGATGCGGTTGGCTTGTTTGTCCCAATAACCGTTGATGGCACTTGATAGCAAAGGTTTGTCATGCTTGACTTGGTGCGCTAACTGATTGCTAGTTGGCACTACATACTGCCCAAGCAACAAACGGATAATGACAAAAATAATCGCTGGTTGCATCACCCAACCGACTATTTTAAAGCGGCTGATGCCTGCTGCTTGAATCACCGTCAACTCACTGGTGTTGGCAAGCAAGCCTAGACCTACCACTGCGCCTAATAGTGTGCCAAATGGCATATAGTCGAGTAAATCACGGGGTGCACTATAGGCAATAAAACGCAAGGCATCTAAATAATTGTAATGGTCATTGAGATCCTGCAACTCTGCCAGATAATCAAAGACGACTTTAAGTAGCCAAAGACCAATGATAGCCCCTGTCATGGCAAAAAGCGCTTGTTTTTTAACGTAACGAGATAAAATCATGGCTGACCGCCTGCGGACAACTGACGACTTTGGCGACGATAGCGGACACGATGTACCACGCGGCTTTGCCAATTTAACAACAATGCAAATGCGATAAAACCAACGATTAGCCAAATATACGCGTACTCACTAATGCGCTCTTTACCAATGGCAGTGCGTAGCGAAATGATACTAATCGCACAGCTAGCAAATATGAGCACTGAAGGTAACAGACGAAGCCAGCGTCCTTGACGGGGGCGTACTTGTGCAAGCGGGGTAGCAAGCATCGCCGCAATGATAATCAGCCACGGCATGGTAAAGCGATAGCCAAGCTCGGCTTTGACTTCGGGTTTTTGGGTATGGGCGAGCAGTTTGGCAGTGGTTTGGGTTTCAACATTGGTTTCGGTAATTGTTTCGCTGGCAGGTTTTTCTAGGGTAATGCGATATTTTTCAAAACTGGCTTGGTTGTATTTGGCGTTGTTGGTGCCAAGCTCATAGCGACGACCCTGAAACAAATCCAGCTGCATTGAGCTATCCGTGTCTTTACTGGGTACTTGATAGGCGCGCGTGGCGGTGATGATAACATCGTTTTTGGCGATTTTGCCGCTTTTGTCGGTTTGCTGTTGCACCACGTATAGGTTTTTGAGTTCACGTTTTTCTTTATTAAACTCATCGACATACAGGTGATAGTTGCCACTGCTGATAAAGGTTTTTGGACGCACTAAATCAAGCAAACTACCGAGCGACTGGGTTTGCCAAATCTGCTTACTGTTAGACAGTCCCCATGGTTTTGCCAAAAGACTAATTCCCATTTGAAATATAAATAACCCAGTAATCAGCGGAATCATCAAACGCGTCAGACGACCGCGACTGATACCACTGGCAAACAGGACGCTCATCTCCTGATCCACGTACATACGACCGAGCACGAGCATCAGTGCGATAAAAAATGACAGCGGTAAAATTAGCTCAAGAAAGGTTGGAATGTTATAGCCAATAATGGCAAATAGCAAACCCACATCCAGCCTGCCTTCTGCAGCGATACCAAAATAGCGTATTAAGCGACCGCCAAGCATCAGCGCCATCAGAAATAACAGCACAATCGCAGTATTAGCGGCGACTTGTTGCGTCATATAGCGTCGTAATATCACAAGTAACCACCTAATATTACTCAAAAATTAATCAATTCAAACAGCTAGGGAAGTAAATGCCAATATTGTACGACATCATACCATTGAGCGCATCTGTTAATCGGCTATTTTAGCGCGTTGCCGAGAGATTATGAATATGAATACTGTAAGGTAACATTTCACAATGACTTTTCACCACCACTTTTTACAGCCGCTTTATCAAAGCCAATTTTTACAAAGACTTTTTACAACCGCATTTTACCCTACACAATGACGCCTGCTATTCCATCACGCAGTGATAACCCAATGCTATAACCCAAATACCATAATAGGTATGCTATGATAATAGTTATTTCTTGATAACAATAATTAAGGAGCTTAAATGAGTTTGACATTGACACTAGCGACCGCGCTTAAAAAAACGGTCAAGAACAGCTATCACGTGGTATTGGTAGATGACAATAGCCAAACTATGGGGCAACTAACGAGCGAACTACAAACCGCTGTCAGTCGCTTGATTGAAGCGAGTCGTTTTAAGGGTAAGCTTGCCGATACCGCAATCAATTATGGTACTGACAACAATGTGGGTTTATTGTTGGTTGGCGTGGGCAGTCAAGATAAATTAAACGGCGGTAGCTTGCAAAAAATTGCCAAAGCAATTTATGCAAGTTTGAGCCGTCTTACCAAATCTGCGGTGATTAGTTTAGGCGATAGTATGGATGAAGTGAGTTTTGGTCAGTTGGCGTTAGCCCTGTTGAATCAAAGCTATACCTTTGATATTTATAAATCGCAAAAAGCGGATAAACCGACGCTAAAAGACGTGACCTTATTGGTCAGTGCAGACAACCAAGCCGCGTTTGACAACCTACTACAGCTGCAGCAGGCGACTGCCCAAGGTCAATCACTCACCAAGGATTTGGCAAATCAGCCACCGAATGTATGTTTCCCTGCCTATCTTGCAGAGCAAGCGCAAAGCTTGGCAAATCAATACCCAGAGCTATTGACGGTCAAGGTATTGGGTGAAAAAGACATGCAGCAATTAGGGATGAACTGCTTTTTGGCAGTCGCTCGCGGCTCCGCGCATGAAGCTAAGCTAGTATTACTTGAGTACAATGGCAAAGCCGCCAAAAAAGACAAAACCAGCAAAACCAAAGGCAAAAAATCAAGCCTAGAGCAACCGATTGTACTTGTAGGTAAAGGCATCACCTTTGACAGTGGTGGTATCTCACTCAAACCAGGTCTGGGCATGGGTGAGATGAAATACGACATGGGCGGTGCAGCGGCAGTCATGGGCATGATTAAAGCGCTATGTGAAGCGCGTCTACCGCTGCAAGTCGTTGGCGCACTCGCTTGTGCGGAGAATATGCCATCAGGAACAGCGACTCGCCCTGGCGATATCGTCACCGCCATGAATGGTAAAACCGTCGAAATCCTCAATACTGATGCCGAAGGTCGTTTGGTACTGTGTGACACCTTGGTGTATGTACAGCGCTATCAGCCAAAAGTGATTATTGACATGGCAACCTTGACGGGGGCGTGTATTGTGGCGCTGGGTTATGTGCGCTCAGGTCTATACAGTAACAATGAAGATGTGATTTTTGAGCTTGAACAAGCTAGCGAATCAGCGTATGACCGTGTTTGGCACATGCCACTGGATGATGACTACCAAGAGCAGCTTAAATCCAACATGGCAGATATGCAAAACATTGGCGGTATGCCAGCAGGGTCAGTCACAGCGGCGTGTTTTTTATCCAAGTTTGTTGAAGATATTCCTTGGGCGCACTTGGATATTGCAGGGACAGCGTGGCAGTCGGGCAAAGAGCCAACCGCAACGGGTCGTCCAGTACCGTTATTGATGCATTATCTTTATCGCCAAGCTGCCCAAGATGCAGTCTAGGTGATAGGACGCTGACCCCTAATGATGGCATCACAAATTAGTTTTTATATTTTATCCCCGCAAAAAAAACAGCTGGCGTTCGTCTGCCAGCTGATTTCAACCGTGCTAGCCAAAAGCGAGGATAGCATTATCGTGGTGGCAGCGTCCGAGATATTACCCTCACTTGATGAGCGATTATGGTCATTGAGTGATGTGGCATTTATTCCCCACCAAATTATCCAGCGACTTGATGCCTTTTACCACCAAAAACTCCCTGCCAGTGTGGTACTTACTGATAATATCGAACTTGTCACCTTATTTGATGGCGTCGTCATCAATCTCACTAACGAAGCAATTGTAGATACCCAAGCTAGCCGCCTGCTAGAAGTCATCGACGCCGCCCCCGAACAGGTTGAAAGTGGTCGTCACAAATACCGCGTTTATCAAGCGAAATTACAAGCCCTAGCAACCAGCAGCCAGGCTACCATCCAAGTTTTTCAAATCCGATAACTTCTCTACCCAACACTTTGATAGCTTTAAATTAACAAGTTGACGATTTTAAAAATAATTTATGCAAATTGTTAAAAAATGTTAATATATCAGCCATTTTTGCGGTGAAATATTAAGAGGTTATTATGTTAAAACTTATCCAAGCGTATCAGCGCGTGGGGTTGGTGCCTTTGATTGTGATTGGATTGATACTTGGTATCTTAGTCGGTTCATTAGCCAATCCGACTATCATCGGCGGTTTATCGATGAGTGTGGCGCAAACCATCTCAATTTTGGGGGCATTATTTGTCGGTGCGTTAAAAGCGATTGCACCGTTGTTGGTGTTTATCTTAATCATTGCCGCTATCAGTCAGCATAAATCAGGCACTCAGGTCAATGTCCGCTCAACCTTGGTGCTGTATATGGCAGGTACGTTCTTGGCAGCTTTGACGGCCGTCGTGGCAAGTTTTTTATTCCCAACCGAATTGATTTTAAAAGCCGGTGAAGTCAGCCAAGCGCCACCGTCATCTTTAGCAGAAGTGATAAAAGTACTCTTGACCAACATGGTGGAAAATCCTATCAAATCGATCGTCAATGCCAACTACATGGGCGTGCTATCTTGGGCGGCGATTTTGGGTTTTGCCTTGCGCCATGCCTCAGACAATACCAAGCAAATGATTAACGATTTGGCGGAAGCGGTCTCAAGCGTGGTCAAATGGGTGATTTGGTTTGCGCCATTGGGCGTGTTTGGCTTGGTGACACAAACCATCGCTGAAACGGGTCTGTCGGTGTTATTAAGTTATGCCCGTTTGTTAGCAGTGTTGGTCGGCTCTATGGTGTTTATCGCTTTAGTTGTAAACCCATTAATTGTATTTGTCAAAACCCGCAAAAATCCTTATCCATTGGTGTTTACCTGCCTTAAAGAAAGTGGCATCACCGCCTTCTTTACTCGTAGTTCAGCTGCCAATATTCCTGTGAATCTAAACCTTGCGCATAAGTTGGGTTTGCATGAGGATACTTATTCAATCACTATTCCGTTAGGTGCCACCATTAATATGGCAGGGGCGGCGATTACCATCAATGTCATGACATTGGCAGCGGCACATACGTTAGGTATTCATGTGGACTTCGGGTCTGCGCTATTGTTAGCGGTGGTGTCTACCTTAGCTGCGGCGGGGGCATCAGGTGTTGCAGGGGGGTCATTGCTATTGATACCATTGGCCTGTAGTTTCTTTAATATTCCTGACACCATTGCCATGCAGGTAGTCGCGATTGGCTTTATTATTGGGGTAGTACAAGACTCGGTTGAGACAGCACTCAACTCATCAACGGACGTGTTATTCACCGCGGCAGCAGATCCCAAATATGCTGCTTATCACCGCTAAAAGTTGCTAAAGATTTTGAGTCATATAACAATAAAAAAGGTATTCAGAGTGTCTTTTTTATTGACCAAATAATCAATCCACTAATTAGCCACAAAAAAAGATGCCACGCAGGCATCTTTTTTTATAAAAATCGTTTAACAATTAGCGATTATGGGTTTACTACAACGGGTACAGTTTGTACGTCAACAGGTACGGTTGTCGTTGTTGAGGCAATCGCTGTGTTATCATCAACCGGTTGCACGGTGACTGATTAAACCGCAGGACCTGTTTGGGTAACTTGCGCTACTGGTACCACCCAGGATTTGATTGGGCATTTCTAGGCGCGACTGGCGCAACAGATTTGTTGCTGCTTTCGTCGATTTTTAGGTCAGCTGGGATATCAATGTTTACTTCACTGGTTCTTGGAGCTACTTTGCTGCCTTTTTTAGCCTTGGCTGAAGCTTTGGTGCTGTGAGTATTTTTTGATGCTTTTGTGGATTTTTGGGTAGCTTTTTGCGGTTTTGCTTTTGCCGTTGCTACGTTTTTGTGTGTGGTAGTCGATTTGGTCGTAGTCGTTACTTTGGTCGCTGCTTGGGCACTCACGGTAAGACCTGTTGCTATGACTAATGCAGTAAGTGTTGTGGCTAACTTTTTCATAATTTTTTCCTCATTGTTGATTGCTATACTTGTGTCTATAGTTATTCTATAGTTATATAGGTAGTTAGTATAATTCCCAAATATGACAGTATTATAAAGAGAATCACTGTTAAGGGAATACTAAAAGCCTAGATGCCATTATAAAACAATCATCGGCCGCAACAATGTAAGGATTAGGGACAAAATGTTGAGAATACGTAAACAAATCCTAATGCCATTAAGGAAGTCATTCGGTGGCGTTAACAATCAGTGAGATTGTCAATGCAAGCTACAGCTACATTAACACAGCATTGCAATACTTACTAATGCTTACCAGAAGCATGAACATCATTAACCATGCATGGTTTTTTTTGCACTTTGTTATACACAGGCTATGAGAAAGCCACAAACCTTACAAAAGTGCTCGTTACAACGCTATAGAATTATTTTAATATGTACTCATGCAATAAAGCATAGGTTAACAGGCTTTAACTAAAACTAAAATGTAAAGTGTTAAAGTATCTAAATGCAAAATGTCTAACTGCAGCGCATGACATTTAAAACAATAAAAAAAAGGAGAGTTATCATGTTTCGTTGGGCTATTATTTTTGCGGTAATCGCACTCATTGCGAGTTTCTTAGGGTTTGGTGGTGTCGCAGGACTATCAGCAAACTTGGCATATGTATTCTTGGCAGTGGCGGTGATTTTATTCATTGTCGCCTTTATTAGCCGAAAAGTTTAAACACTAAAGTGATAAGATAGGTCGATTTAACAGGTCTATTTAATCTGGTATGATCATACCAAACATGCTTAAAATAACCTTTTACGATATGAAAACATGTTTGTTTGATGCAAAGTGTTAACAATGTAAAAGGTTATTTTTTTTTGTCAGAGTTTTCACTCAAATATAGCTTTGCCTCATATGCCAATAATGCCAGTAAGGCAACCAAAAATGGCATGATGTAATACAGTAATCTAAAAATCAATAACACTGCCAGCATCTGCGTCCGATCGACTTTGGGCAAAGCCGTAATCATGACCACTTCAAATACGCCCAATCCCCCAGGGACATGACTTAAAATACCGATTGCCATTGATTGAATAAACGCAGAAAAGGTCGCCCAATAGCTAATATGCTCAGAAGGCGGCAATAGTAAGTACAGTACCAACGCCACGGTACTTAAATCTAAAATGGCAATCGCAATCTGTTGCAGCACAATTTTGGCGGGCGGTAAGTCAAAACGCCAACCGCGAATCACCACATGTTTGCCTTGCCTGCCAGCATACACAATAATCGCAGCAATCATACTTAACATGGTGATGCCAAGCACCCGTACATAAAAAGTATGCTCAAAGATGCCAAGGGATTTATCCAGTTCGGATAATAGTTGAATGGTAATATCAGGATGGCTAGTCAAAGACGCCCCAATCAACGTGGTAATACCAAAGGTAAATGCCATTGACACCATCCAGACGATGTTGGCAATTTCATTATGACTCAGATTAAAACGGCGATAGTTACGATAACGGATACCACTCGCGGTGACAAGATTGAGCCCAATGGTGTGGCTAATGGCATAAGCGGTAAAAGAGGTGAGGGCGACATGCGGGTAATCAAGTTTTTTGCCGATTTGGCGTAGTGCAATAAAATCATAAATGGTGAGTACTAAATAACCAAAAGCCACCACGATGGCGGCGATAATAAGATGGAAAGTAGGAATATGCGCGATAGCGTCTAGAACGTCTTGATAGTGCACAGTTTTGGTCAAACGGTAAAGCGCACGAATTGCCATGAAAAAAATCAATACCGTAATCGCTGTTAATGCAAGTCGCCAAACCTGCTTAAACCAAGAACTATTCATGCATTCAACCTAATTTTTTTTAGTAGACATTACGATCAATTAATCAATTAGTCGCCAACATTATTTTCATTATCTTCAAACAATGTCAAATTTATCTCATCTTCTTGCGCAGTTTGAGTGGGGGTTTGGTGCGCCAAACGCTCGGCACGCAGTCGTTTGAGTCGTCGGATAGTCAATAACTTAAGTACTTGCCGCTTTTGGGAGTCATTCATCATAAGCCAAAGGTCACGCTCGGTACGATTGCGCAAACAGCCTTTACAATACCCCTGTTTATCAAGCTCGCAGACTTGAATACAAGGACTGGCAATCTCAAATAACTCTTGCTGCTCCATCGCGGTGATAACTCCTGACTACGCCATACAAATGGACGCGTAATCCACCTATGCAGAGATAGGGTTAACTGGGCTGAAAATCAAATAACACAGACAAAAAAGTACCACCAAACACGGCTATCTAACTAACACGACAAATTTTAACGTGTTGAAACCTCGCATCATGGCTATTTTAGCCAAGCAATGCTAAGATTAAATGTTAGCCAAACCAACAACAGTCGATATGATAATTTACTATAATTAAAAAATAGCGAGAAAACCATGCAAATTGTGTATATTCACGGACTTGATAGCAATCCAAACGCCGAAAAAGCGCAAAAACTCAAAGATTTTTGTGCCAAATATTTCCCACAAATCAAAGTTGTTGCGCCCGATTTGAATCGTTCACCCAATGAGTCGATTGCTTTAATCCAAGAAATTATTGCCAAAGACCCCAATACAGGTTTGGTCGGTAGTTCGCTCGGTGGATTTTATGGCAATATTTTGGCAAATTTGACAGGTAAAAAAACGGTATTGCTCAATCCAAGTGTGCACAGTGGCACAAGTCTCAAGCGTTTTTTTGGGGAAGATTTTGACGGTTTGCCCGATGATTATATCGGTCACGTGACCCCCGATGGTTGGCATATTAGTAAAAAAGATATTGAGTGGCTGGTAGCAAATCGCCCCGAACAATCGCTCAATCCGCAGAATTTATTGGTAATCTTGAAAAAAGGCGATGAGTTGCTCAATTTCCAAGATGCGGTCAATTATTTTAGTCAAAGCGCTTTGGAAAAAAGCAATGCCCAAAGCCATATCATTGTGGAAGAGGGTGGCGACCATGTGATGAGTGATTTTGAAACCAAATTACCGCAAATTGTGAAATTTTTGTTTGGCTTGCCGTTGATTCAATAAAAAATGTTGGTCAAATTAAAGTTTAGTGTTATTTAATGGGAAAAAAATGAGCAATTATACATCCACCTCACTTGAAGTATTAGAAGGTCTTGACCCAGTACGCCGTCGCCCTGGTATGTACACTGACACCACACGCCCCAACCACCTTGCCCAAGAAGTCATCGACAACTCGGTGGATGAAGCCCTTGCAGGTCACGCCAAAAACATTACTGTCATTCTACACACCGATGGTTCGTTGTCGGTCGAAGATGACGGACGCGGCATGCCGACCGACATTCACCCCGAATTTAAGCAATCGGGCATTGAATTGATTCTGACACGCCTACACGCAGGCGGTAAATTTTCTACCGACAACTACCAAGTCTCAGGCGGTCTGCATGGCGTGGGGATTTCAGTCGTCAATGCCTTATCGCACAAAGTCGATGTCACGGTGTGGCGAAATGGCGAAGCATTCACCATGCAATTTGTTGATGGTAATGCGGTTGCTCCGCTTGCCATTGCTCAAGCTAGCAACAAGAAAAAACGTGGCACACTCGTGCGGTTTTGGGTCAATGAAACATACTTTGATTCACCAAAATTCAACATCAAACAACTCAAACACCATCTTAAAGCCAAAGCCGTGTTATCGGCAGGGCTGACCATTACTTTTATCAATGAAATTGACGGTGACAAAGACGTTTGGCAATTTACCGATGGGCTATCGCAATATCTCACCGAGCAACTGGTCGAAGAAATCACCCTCCCAGAACAGCCATTCGTGTTTAATTACGACGCCAAAAAAGGCGAACGAGCAGGGTTAAGCTTTGCCATTTGTTGGCTTAGCGAGGGTGGTACGCCTGTGCAAGAAAGCTACGTTAACTTGATTCCTACAGCACAAGGTGGCACCCACGTCAATGGACTACGCACAGGCATTACTGACGCGTTAAAAGAATTTTGTGAACTGCACAATCTACTGCCGCGCAACGTCAAACTCGCTCCTGAAGATGTGTGGGATGGGGTCAATTATATTTTATCGCTAAAATTCTCCGAACCGCAATTTAGCGGACAGACCAAAGAGCGCTTATCGAGCCGAGAAGCGGCGGGCGTGGTACAAGCCTTTGCCAAAGATGGCTTTAGCCTGTGGCTCAACCAACACTCGGAGATTGCCAAACAAATCGCTGAATTGGCGATTAATAAAGCAGGCAAACGGCTCAAATCTGCCAAAAAAGTTGAGCGTAAAAAAATCACCCAAGGACCTGCACTGCCAGGCAAATTGGCGGATTGTCGCGGTGATTTGCGAGATGGCGCAGAGCTGTTTTTGGTGGAAGGGGATTCGGCAGGTGGCTCGGCAAAACAAGCCCGTGACCGTCATTTTCAAGCGATTATGCCCTTGCGAGGCAAGATTTTGAACACGTGGGAAGTGTCGCCCGATACGGTGCTTGCCAGTGAAGAAATCCACAACATTGCCATTGCCATTGGCGTTGATCCTGATTCGGACGACTTGAGCGAACTGCGTTATGATAAAATCTGTATTTTGGCGGATGCCGATTCGGATGGATTGCATATTGCCACGCTGCTGTGTGCGCTGTTTGTCAAACACTTTAAAGCGGTCGTTGATGCAGGGCATTTGTATGTCGCTATGCCACCACTATACCGCATTGATATTGGCAAAGATGTGGAGTACGCCCTTGATAATGACGAGCTTGAGCAAATCTTGAAAAAAGTGGCAAAAAATAAAAAGCCGCAAATTACCCGTTTTAAAGGTTTGGGCGAGATGAGTGCCGAACAGCTACGTGAAACCACGATGAATCCTGATACGCGACGTTTGGTGCAGCTAGACCTTGATGACCCAACTGCGACCGATAGCGTGATGGATATGCTGCTTGCCAAAAAACGCGCCAGCGACCGTAAAGTATGGCTTGAGCAAAAAGGCGATTTGGCGGAAATTGGGGTTTAATGGCTAGGCAAAAATGATTGACGTTAAGCTTACACTGATAGCGTGTACTTTTGACAGTGTATGGCTATCTGATACGTTTAAACATTATCAAGTAGATAAATCCTATGACGCGTTAGACTTTTCAAAAGAAAATGACGCTCGTGATGCGATTTATCAACTTTCTCCTTCAGCCTAACATCTAACATGGGGCAAATCCGCGAATATGACTAAACTGTTGATTACCCTGCTTTTATTCTTTATCACCGCCATTGCCGAGATTGTCAGTTGTTATCTTGGCTATCTGATGCTCAAACAGCACAAACCGCTTTGGCTCATTGTACCTATGACCATCACGCTCGCCGTGTTCGTATGGTTATTGACCCTTCATCCCACAGCGACAGGGCGAGTGTATGCCGCATATGGTGGCATATATATTGCGACGGCTTTGGTATGGCTAAAATTTGTCGATGGCGTTTCTCTGACGCACTGGGACAGCATTGGCGGTTTGGTAATATTGTTGGGTGCAAGTATTATCATCCTTCAGCCCAAAAGTTTGTTATAACTCTCTTCAATCAACAAATTTGCTAATTTCAGTGAACTAATGTAAACTGAAAATTTTAGCCTAGTATTTTAATTCAATCTAGTATCTCAAAGAGTATATTCATGGATATCAACCAAACGCCAGTAGACCCTAGCCAATTTGGGTCTAACGTGCCGCGCCGTCATGACCCAAAAATCGCCAAACTTGCCGCAAAATACTTAAAAATAACAGGTTGGCAAGTGGTCGGTGACGTACCTGATGTCAAACAACTAGTGATGCTCGCTGCCCCTCACACCTCCAATGAAGATGGCTGGAATGCGGTCATGGGCATTTTATCGGTTGGCATTGATTTTAAATTGATGGGTAAAAAAGAGCTGTTTCGTCTCCCGCTCATCGGGCCTTTTTTAAAGTGGGGCGGTATGATCTCAATTGACCGTCAGAAAAAAGGTTCGACTTTGCAGGCGGCCATTGAACAATTTAACCAACAAGAGCAGCTTTGGTTAGGGTTGGCACCTGAAGGGACACGCAGTTATACCGAAAAATGGAAAACAGGGTTTTATCATATTGCCGTAGGGGCAGGCGTACCCATTTTACCGATTGCGATGGACTATAAGACCAAACAAATGCGCTTTATGCCCTTGTTTTACCCAACAGGCGACTATGACGCCGATTTACCCAAAATTTTAGAAAACTATCGCGGCGTCAAAGGCAAATACTTTGAGAAAATGTCACAGCCGTTGCAAGATTTGCATAGCTAATTGTCTTAGCTACCTCATAAATTTCTCATGCTGTCTCTACGTTGAGCCGCTCTCACTTAAGGTAACTTTATGTCAAGGGCTTAACAAGTCTGCTGTCACATTCATCCCATTTATCATTAGCGGGCTAATACGGTAAAAAAAGGGTAAAAATGCGCCATGAAAGTCCTTTTGCTGCCGATACAGTCAACAAAAGGGTATAAATCTAAAGACCGTTTTGCTATCGCCGCTATTTGCCCACAAAAAAACCTAAACCTGACGATGCCATAGGTTTTACAAACTATTTCTGCTATGATAGATACAATTTTTTAGTCGTTATTAGACCTTAATTGGACATATCAGATAGGAAATTTTATGAGCAATAATACAGTTCCCGTATTGGTAGCAGTTGTGTTAGGTGCTTTGGCATTATCACCCGTTTTTATCAAAAGTTTTGGCAACGACCCACAAGTAGCCGCCATCGGTAGCCGTCAGTTGGCAGGTAATTCAGCCACTATCAATGCCCAAAGCAGTGAAGTGGCAAAGGTAGGTTATAGCCTAGGTTATATGATGGGTCAAAACCTCAAAAAAGACGCCAAAGACCTCAATCCTGCTGATATCAATCAAGGTATCAATGACGGTTTTAATGGTAAAGAATCGACCATGACCCGTGAAGAAATGATTAAAGCGGTACAAACCTATGAGCAAAACCAAATCCAAAAACGCCTACAAGACAACCAAGCCAAAGGCGAGGCTTTCTTAGCGCAAAACGCTAAAAAAGCAGGGGTCAAAACTACCGCGTCTGGCTTGCAGTATGAAGTGCTCAAAGAAGGTAGCGGCGCGCAGCCCAAAGCCACAGATATCGTAGCAGTACAATATGAAGGTAAATTGCTAGATGGTAAAGTGTTTGATAGCACTGCACAGCATGGCGGCGAGCCTGCGGTATTCCCGCTTAACCAAGTTATCCCGGGTTGGACTGAAGGCTTACAATTGATGAAAGAAGGCGGCAAATATCGCTTCTACATTCCATCAAAACTTGCTTACGGTGAGCAAGGCGCCCCACAAGGTGGTATTGAGCCAAATAGTGTGCTCATCTTTGATGTTGATTTGCTAAAAGTCAATCCACCCGCTGATGCCGCACAGCCTGCCGCAGCAGATATCCAAGCCCAACTACAACAACAAATTGAAGCCATGCAGTCAGCTTCTCAACCTGCCCAATAGGTTGGGTTGGCGTCAGATAGGTGATCTCAATCAGCTGGGCAAGCGCAACTATCGAATTCGCTCGCCCTACTCATCGACACGATGGCAAAGGAACATCCCAATGATTTTAGGATATAAAAAAGTAAATTTAGTGACTGGCATCGCTACTGGCATGCTGTTAGCGGTTACGTCAATCAGTGCAAATGCCGCACCCGCCAGCACGGGCACAAACAAAGCTGCGTCCTCTGTTTATGTACCAAAATCCACAGTGACGGCAACTAGCCCAGCATTGGCACAAGTCGGCTATAGCTTTGGCTATCTGATGGGTGAGAGCAATAAAGACAGTATTGATGACTTAAATCTTGATGCGTTTTTTCAGGGATTTCGGGATGCATACTCAGCGCAGTCGCCCAATCTTGACAAAAAACAAATGCAAAAAGTATTGCTAGACTATCAAAAAAACAAAGAAATTGCCTATGCCAAAGAAGTACAAGCGTTAGCAGCTAGCAATGCGGCAAAAGGCAAACAATTCTTGCTACAAAACGGCAAAAAATCAGGCGTGATGACTACCGCGTCGGGTCTACAATATCAAGTGCTAACACAAGGGAAGGGCAAATCGCCTAAAGCGACGGACAAAGTCAAAGTCCACTACGAAGGGCGCTTGATTGACGGTACCATTTTTGACAGCTCTTATAAACGTGGCGAACCTGTGACTTTCCCACTCAATCAAGTGATTAAAGGTTGGACAGAAGGGTTACAGTTGATGAAAGAAGGGGGTAAATACCGTTTGTTTGTCCCCGCTAATTTGGGGTATGGCGAAGCAGGCAATGCCGATATCCAGCCCAATAGCGTGTTGATTTTTGATATTGAGCTGTTACAAGTCAACCCACCTGTGACCCAACCCGTCAAACTTTAAGTTTTCTCCTATCTTAAAGTTTTGTCCCGTTTGGCTATAAAAAAACGCTCATATTCCTATTGAGCGTTTTTTATATGATGGCTTGAAAAGCGTACCTTTAAAGCACCTTTTTTAATACTTTAGAGTTGCGGGTATTGTCATAAAAGGCATAGCGGTCAGCCGGTAGCGATTCAGCAGGGACTTCCATAAACCCATGCTCGACAAACCAATGTGCGGTGCGAGTAGTCAAGACATAGAGTTCATGGATGCCACGGCTACGCGCTTGTTGCTCTAAGAATGCTATCAAATCTGCGCCACGGCTACCATTGCGATAATCGGGATGGACAGCCACACAAGCCACTTCCGCGGCTTGGTCGTTGAGTGGGTATAAAGCCGCGCAGCCTAGCACCATACCATCACGCTCAATCACGCTAAAGTTCTCGATATCGCTCTCTAAACGCTCACGCGAACGACGGACCAAAATACCTTGTTCTTCGAGTGGCTCTAGCAGTTCAATCAAACCTACCACATCGTCGATATCGGCACGGCGAATTTCTTCATAGGGATCATGGGAAATTAGCGTCCCTGAGCCATCACGGGTAAATAACTCTTCAAGTAGTGCACCATCTTTGGCATAGGAGATGATATGGGTACGGTGGATGCCGTATTGACAAGCATCGCTGGCTGCCCGTAAGAAACGCGCGATTTCTGAGCTTTCAGGAACATCACGTAAGAAGCGTGTCACTTCATGCGGAATCATTTCTTTAAGCAGGTGAGTGCCATCTTTATAGATACCTGTTTGCTCACCCAAGAAAATTAATTTATCCGCTTTTAGGCTAATCGCCGCTTGTAGTGCCACATCTTCAGCCAAAAGGTTAAATACTTCGCCGGTCGCAGAATAGCCCATACTACCCAAAATTACCACATGATCATGGATTAAATTGTTGTGGATGGCTTCGGCATCAATCGCGCGCACTTCCCCAGTAAATTGATAATCGATGCCATTACGGATACCGTAAGGGCGGGCGGTGACGAAGTTGCCTGAGATGGCATCAATACGAGAGCCATACATCGGCGAGTTGGCAAGTCCCATCGATAGCTGCGCTTCAATTTGCAGGCGAATTGAGCCAACAGCTTTTAGGATATACGGCATGGCTTCTTTTGTAGTGATGCGCACATCATCCGCCATCGGTGTTTCGATATGGTTCTCGGCAAGATTGGCATCAATTTGCGGACGCGCACCGTGGACGAGTACGAGCTTAATGCCAAGACTATGTAGCAGCGCAAAATCATGAATCAAATGGCTAAAATTGTCGTGATTGACCGCTTCGCCATTGAACATAATGACAAAGGTCTTGCCACGATGGGTGTTGATATAGGGCGCAAAGTTACGAAACCATAATACATAAGGCGGGGTAACATAAGCTGGGGTTGTGGCAGCGGCATTTTGTTGGGCAGTATTGGGTAAATCAATCATAGCGTGATAGGCAAGTATAGGGTTATTATCAGTCATGGTTTCGCCATCGGCAAGCGGTGCATTGCCATGGGTAAAACTTGCTGAAGTATCGGTTGAAGTTGGCATGATAACAGTAGACATGATAAAAAAAGTAGACGTACAAACAGCGCACGATAAAGTTTTTGTCTCTTTTAATTAAACATACATGTAAGTTTAACAGCGTGATTGCGCGCATCGCTCAGAGACTAACGATAAGGCTATCAATAAACCTTACAAAATACAATAGTTAATCTTACTGATTTTGGCTGCGCTGTTTGTATTTAGTAAATTCATCCCGCAACTTTCAACTTGATAGTGAGTTAAATTGTAAAGTTTGTTATGCTAATCTATAGTCGAGCATTAACCTATTTGACCACCCAATCAGCGGTGTATGCCAACCTGCCAAAAAAAGAGAATACGCTAACACCCGCTGACACAACAATTTTGAACATTTGAAAATCATGATTTAATGGAGAATATTCATGCAAAAGCTTTCAGTATTCGCGCTAATGACCGCCTCACTTGGGGCATCAGCCGCCGCAATGGCTGTGCTACCAACGGTGGCATTAGACCCTGTTGATAATAATCAAGCAGCGCCTATCTCAGCACCCGCTGCTGGTCAAGTTCAAACCCGCATTTTAGCCTCTGTTGTTGGTCAGGATCCACAAGGTCAAGAAGTGTTAAGCCCCGTCAATGCACAAACGCGCCTTGCATCAGGCAACGTCGTAGAGTATCGCGGCTACTTAACCAATAACAGCCCCGACCGTATCCGCAACATGAAAGTGACCATGAACATTCCAGCCAATATGGAATTAGTGAGCACAAGCGATGTGGAGCCAACCCGCGCGTTTGGTAGTATGGACGGTGCCAATTTTCAATATATGCCACTAAAAACCAACATGAATGGCGTGCTACAGAACCTACCGATGGCTTACTATAAAGCCATACAGTGGGATGTACCAGGTTTGGGTCTTAATGAAGTAGCGATGGTGAAATATCGTTTAAAAGTAAAATAATAAGCGCTCAACGCATAAAACCGCTCAATTGAATGAGCGGTTTTTTTAGTTACAATTTTTGAAACTTGCCGATTTTTTGCTCGATATCGCTGAGCTTTGCTAAGGTTGCAATTTCGCCTGCTTTTATCGTCGCCTCTCTGGCTACGGTATTGGTCGTGCCAATATCACCAACGGCTGGGCGTATCACCACGTCCGCCCATTTGATTTCAGCAGCGTTTGCTTGATTGGGCATGACGGCAAATGTCTTATCCAGTAGCGCCCAAAAATCTTGTGGATGGCTATTTTTTGGCGGGCTTGAAACATCTACCGCGATGATAATATCTGCGCCCATTTGTTTGGCAGTTTGCACAGGCACAAGGCTTGTCAGACCGCCATCGCCATAGCGTTTATTGTTGATGCGTGGCGGTACAAAAACGCCATACACGCTACTGGACGCACGCACCGCAAGACCAGTATTGCCTTTATCAAAGACGGCTTTTTGCTTGGTGGTTAAATCGGTGGCAACGCTGGCAAAACGGATGGGGAGTTTTTCAATCGGTTGATTATCGACTTGAATATTTACCCAGTTTTGTAATTTGATGCCTTCGATAAAGCCTTGTTTGCTCCAGCTATAATCAAGCAATTCATTATTGCTAACATGGGTCGCGATGTCTTCAAGTTCGCTAGCGGACTTGCCACTGGCGTATAAACTACCGACTAGACTGCCGCTACTGGTACCGACGATTAAGTCAGGGGTGATGCCATTTTTTTCCAGTACCTTGATGACGCCGACATGGGCAAAGCCTTTGGCACCGCCCCCGCCTAATACAAGGGCGATTTTGGGTTTTGCTGATGGTTGAACGGATGGTTTAGTAGGTTGTGTGGGTATCAATGGCGTTTTAGTGCAAGCGGTAACCGTAAAGTAAATACTAGTAGTTATCAAGGCAAAGAAAGAAAACGGTTTCATAGCAAGCCTAAGTACGTAGAGCAATCATAATGACACTGGGTTGTCTTTTAACTTTTAAAATGCCAATATTTTCTGCCAATTTGGTAAAATTTTTAACCCCAAATTGGGTGGGGTTATAGCCTTTACTCTTAAGCTCGCTGCCAAATTGCCCAATATGTAGCCAGCCTTGGTTTTTAGTCAATAATTTTTTGATTATGGGTTTGGCGAAAATCTCATAAATATCATCGAGCAATTTTTGCTCTTGAATGAGCGTAGTCGCATCGGTTGGTAGATTTTTTGTCTTATTTTGACTCGGTTTTTGCCGAATCATTAACAGATTGTTTTGCATTTGGGTTTCAAATAAATCTATCTGATTAAACAAGCTGCGCCACTTACTATAACCATAATTTTTGGGCGAAATTTTCGGGTAATCGCTATTTAAATAACTGACAACGTTGGAAAAATTTGACCAACCATTATTTTGTCGATGATGTTGGATACTTTGCCGACAGGCATTTAATAAAGCTGTGTCTTGTTTTAGTTGCTGCGGCATTACGCGAGCGATAGGCGGCTCAGATGGACTTTCATTCATAGCCAACTTTTGAGTAAAAGATGTATCAGTTAACTGTTGACTTGGGGTTGGTTTGGTCGCGCTATTGCTTGGCTCTGGCGGTATTGTATCATCCATTACAAAATAATCATCGCAAGCGACTTTAAACGATTCTACAGTAGTCGATTTGCCAAAGCCAAACACTTTCTTGCCTTTAGTACGTAAGTTTTTGGCTAATATGCTAAAGTCACTGTCTGATGAGATGATACAAAAACAGTCGTAATCAAGATAAGATAAGTCAACGGCATCAATAGCTAAGGCGATATCAGTCGCATTTTTACCTTTAACGTAGGCGGGAATATGCACTTGTTCAAGTAATAACTTCAGTGATATATCATCCCAAGTTGTTAGTTTGCCTTGTTTAAAGTCGCCATAAATTCGCTTGCAGGCGATTGTGCCAAGGGTACTGACTTTAGCTAGAATACTTTCAATATTTTTTGCATTGATATTATCGCCATCAATCAAAACAGCAATATTATTAAATGATAAATTTGTTGAGTTCATCGGTTATAAAGCGTAAATTGTGTCGCTATGTATTCTAACTTAATTTGGTGTTTTTTCATGCTATTTTTATTATAGGCAGATAAGCTAACTTTATAATATGACGCTAAAACCTGACATCTTTAATCTCCCCGTCACCGCGCTTGCTGGCGTAGGTAGCAAAATCGCTGAACAGCTTGACCAACTTGGTATTGAGCGCGTGTTTGATTTGTTGCTACATTTGCCGCGTGATTATGAAGATCGCAGCCGACTGGTCAACATGTGTGATGTCGTCGATGGACAATCGGCATTGCTACAAGGAACCGTTGTCCGCGTCGAAAACAAAAAGATGGGCCTAAGCGTGACATTGCAAGATAAGACAGCGCAAACAACATTACGTTTTTTCAAAGTCTATCGTGGACTGACCGAAACCATGGCAGTGGGCAATACCTTACGTGTGTTTGGCGAAATCAGTATCAGTAAGTATGGCACCCAAATCAGCCACCCTGAATATGAAATTATTACTGGACATCAACCCCTGACCAATACAGGGCTGATACCTGTTTATCCAACGGTCAAAAACTTGCATCAAAATAAACTGCGTAGCTTGATTCGACTTGCGCTGCAAACGGTTAAACAAGCCAATCCTGTGATGGCTACTATTAGTGATGCTGAGTGGCAAATCGTACAAAGCGCGCTGAGCCAACAGTTTCCGTTACTGGCAGGTAGCCACAACCCATTTGAGGCATTTAGCTTACTAGAAGCCATTAGCTTTATTCATCAGCCACCGATTTATACCGATTTGAACAAGCAAATTTTGGTATTAGAGGCATTAAAAAATCGCAGCCATCCGACCTGTCAGCGGCTTATTATCGAAGAAATGCTCGCGCACCAGCTGAGTCTACTGTACCGCAAACAACAACTTTATCAGCACAAAGCACCGCGCTGCGATGCCACAAGCGCGCTTGCCAATCGGCTGTTAGCCAATTTACCTTTTACCCCGACCCATGCCCAAAATCGGGTAGTGGGAGAAATCGTCAAAGATTTGTCAACGTCAGTACCCATGCTGCGACTCGTGCAAGGCGATGTTGGCGCAGGCAAAACCTTGGTGGCAGCTTTGGCGGCATGCTATGCGCTTGATAGCGGCTGGCAAGTGGCGGTGATGGCACCGACAGAGATTTTGGCGGAGCAACATCTTAATAACTTTAAAAACTGGTTTGAACCGCTTGGCATCGGTGTGGGTTGGCTGGTGGGTAAGCAAACAGCCAAAGCGCGTGAAAAAGCCTTGCAACAAGTACAAGACAACGAAGTGCAAATCGTGGTCGGTACGCATGCGCTATTTCAAGAACATGTCAGTTTTGCCAAGTTGGGCTTGGTGATTATCGATGAGCAGCACCGTTTTGGGGTGGAGCAGCGAATGGCACTGGTCGATAAAGGCTTGGCGCATACCACACCGCATCAGCTGATTATGACCGCCACACCCATACCGCGTACCCTTGCCATGAGTGCATTTGGTGATATGGATACGTCCATCATTGATGAACTGCCGCCCAACCGCACCCCCATCACCACCGTCACCATAAGCCGTGACCGACGCGATGAAGTGATTGAACGTATCGCTGCCAACTGCGAGCAAGGCAAACAAGCTTACTGGGTGTGCCCACTGGTCGAAGAGTCTACCGTGCTTGATGCGCAAGCCGCTGAAGCGACCTATGCTGATTTGAATGACAGGCTCAATCTGAACATTGGCTTGGTGCATGGCAAAATGAAACCGAATGACAAACAAGCAGTCATGGCGGATTTTAAAGCGGGTAAAACTGCTTTGCTGGTGGCTACCACCGTGATTGAAGTCGGGGTCGATGTGCCCAATGCCTCGCTGATGGTGATTGAAAATGCTGAGCGATTAGGGTTATCGCAATTGCACCAGCTACGCGGACGCGTGGGACGTGGCACCCAAAAAAGCTTTTGTGTATTGCTTTATCAAACGCCATTGTCAGAAACGGGTATCGAGCGGCTCAATGTGCTACGAGATAGCAACGATGGCTTTGTGATTGCGCAAAAAGATTTGGAACTGCGCGGTGCAGGGGAGCTTTTGGGTAAACGGCAGACGGGGTTTGATAGTTACTATGTCAGTGACCTAGCGAGGGATGAAAGCTTGCTAATCGTGGCGCAAGCGATTGCTAAGTACCTAATTGCTGATGAAAATCGCAAATCACAAGTGCAGCAATATATCAGCCATTGGACACCCGATGCCATCAAATACATTAACGCATGATAGCGCATAGTAGGCGCTTGAATTCTGATAGAGCGTTGTTTTTACGGATAAAGCGACTATTCACACCTGCAATTTTTTGTTATGTTATACCCTATGTACTTATTGATTAATTAACACTGACTTAACTATCGTAACTATTGGTTTTAATTAATTTTTTATCCATTGCGCAATATTACTGTTATTTATTAATATAGAATTATCAATATGAAGGATACCTGTTATGCCACAAACTAAATACGATTTACCTATCGCAGACCAAGCCACTGCTGATGAAATCATCAAAAAAACCGAAGACATCAAAGGGGTCAAATTTGTCAACATTAACCCTAATGGTACCATCGTTGTGACCCATGGTGACGACTTTGATGAAGCTGCATTTAAAGCGGCTGCAGGTATTTAGCTACTAGTATTGATAAGCGACTAGGTATTATGCCTAGTTTTATTGCCTGTATGTTTTATGACATAGATTTTTGACTGCGCAAAAGCTGACTTCGGTCAGCTTTTTTATTGGCTAAAATTTGCCGTTAATTGTTCATTCAATCGTCATACGGTTGTCACCTTAGTCAGCTAATGTTTCCTAGCGATAGCGTATCTTTTTATCACGATTTGACTTTTCATATTGTTGCTTTGCCTTATCTAGAGGAAACCCCATGACCAAACCGCCTGCTGAGCAAACTTCTCCTATTCACAATTTGCTTAAAGACACCCAACCATCAACCCCAGCTATCAACCGTCGCCGTTTTTTACAATCAACATCGCTTGCGACTGTCGCAGGTGCATCAATGATGCTAGTGGGCTGTAATAATGACAATGATGATAATGATAACACAGCGCAAGTTAGCTTTTTACATGGCGTAGCCAGTGGCGACCCGCTTGCTGACAAAGTGATTTTATGGACTCGTGTGACACCGACGAACAGTGGCAGCAGCCTTGATGTCGAATGGCAAATTGCCAGTGATAATACGTTTAATACTATCATCAATAAAGGCATGAACAAAACAAACGGTGGGCAGGATTATACGGTTAAAGTGGATGCCACGGGTTTACAGCCAAATACGCCTTACTTTTATCGATTTATATGTGGTGGTGTCACCAGTCCGATTGGCAAAACCAAAACCCTACCTGTCACGAATGTCAGTCAAGTGAAACTTGCGGTGGTGAGCTGTTCAAACTATCCTGCAGGGTATTTTCATGCGTATGCCGATATTGCCAAGCGCAGCGATGTCGATGTGCTGCTGCACTTAGGTGATTATATCTATGAATATGGTCGTCATACCATCGATGACCAAGGTAAAACGGTGCCTGCTTATGCTTCAAGCCAGGCCGCACAGCTCAAGCGCGAAGTCATCCCAGTGGAAGAATTGCTCACCATTACTGGCTATCGCTTGCGCTATGCCCAATATCGTACCGATAAAGATTTGCAAGCTGTACATGCCGCCATGCCAATGATTGCGGTATGGGACGACCACGAGATTAGTAATGATGCTTATAAAGCGGGTGCCGAAAACCACCAATCCAATGAAGGCGATTGGAATCAGCGCAAAATGGACGCCATGAAAGCCTATCATGAATGGATGCCCACGCGTAATAGTGTGATGACGCAAATTTATCGCAGTTTTGATTTTGGTAATTTACTCAGTCTGCATATGCTAGACACCCGTGTTATTGCCCGGGACAAACAGCTAGATTACAATAATTTTTTAGTTAAAGATGCCAATGGTCAGCTCACCTTGGATGGCACGAAATTCACCGCAGCAATGCGAGATACCAGTCGCCAATTGATTGGTTTGCCCCAACAAAATTGGCTGGCAGGTCAATTGCAAGCGTCAAAGTCGACTTGGCAAATTCTGGGTCAGCAAGTGGTGATGGGGCAGATGTTTATTCCTGCCCCCGTACTGCTCAACTTTATGAACCCTGCCTTGGGGGTAGATGCCGTCACTTATCTGACCCTAATGCAAAAAGCGCAGACCGCGCCCACGACCTTGACGCCGCAAGAGCAGAGTATGGTACAACAATTGCAGCAAGCCCCATTCATTCCTTATAACCTAGATGCGTGGGATGGTTACGCGGTGGCACGCGAGATGATTTATGGTATTGCCAACGCTATGCAAAAAAACTTAGTGGTATTGGCAGGCGATACCCATAACGCTTGGGCAAATAATCTAGTCAATGTCAAAGGTGAACCCGTCGGGGTGGAATTTGCGGTACAATCAGTGACATCGCCAGGTTTTGAAGAATACTTAGCGACAGTTGACCCAAAACAGCTATCGCTGGGGTTACCCATGTTGGTCAAAGGCGGTACGTTAAAATGGTGTGACACCTCTCAGCGCGGTTATATGATTGTGACAGTCACCCCTGAGCAATGCACCAGCGACTGGGTGTTTGTCAGTGATATCACCAAACCCACTTATTCAAGCAGTGTTGGTAAAACCATGCGTGTCAAAGTGGGTGAGCCTTATTTGGTTTAAACAAGTTTGACAAAACCCAGTAAAAAAGCCGCTAACGTTAGCGGCTTTTTTTGATACATCATTACATATTTGGGTAGTTTGGACCACCACCACCTTCTGGCGTGACCCACGTGATGTTTTGTGAGGGGTCTTTGATATCGCAAGTTTTACAGTGCACACAGTTTTGTGAGTTGATTACAAATTTTGCGCCGCTGTCACTTTGCACCACTTCATATACCCCTGCTGGGCAGTAACGCTGTGCAGGCTCAGCAAAGATTTTGAGGTTACGCTTAATTGGTACCTCTGGATCGGTTAATTTTAGGTGACACGGTTGATCTTCAGCGTGGTTGGTATTGGAGATAAACACAGAAGATAATTTATCAAAGGTCAGCTTACCATCGGGTTTTGGATACTCAGGGATATAAGCGTGGTCTGCGCGCTCAAGCACATCGTAGTCTGGCATTCTGTCACGAATAGTCAGTGGCATTTTACCCTTAAATATATTTTGCTCTAGGAAGTTGAACGCACCGCCCATCCAGATACCCATGCGGTGCATCGCATTTGCGAAGTTACGCGCTTGGTACATGTCGTTGTAGAGCCATGATGCTTTGAATTTCTGCTCATAGGTTGGCACTTCGTCATGTTGACGGCCGGCAGCAATCGCTTCATACACGGCTTCCGCGGCTAACATACCTGATTTGATGGCGGTATGAGTACCTTTGATTTTTGCTGGGTTTAGGAAACCTGCATCGTCACCCACTAACACACCACCGGCAAAATACAGTTTTGGTAATGAATTTAAACCGCCTTTGGTCAAGGCACGCGCACCGTAAGATAAGCGTTTACCGCCTTCTAAAATATTGCGAATGAGCGGGTGGGTTTTTAGACGTTGTAACTCATCAAATGGCGATAAGTAAGGGTTGTGATAAGACAAGTCAATCACCATACCAAATGACACTTGGTTGTTTTCATCAAAGTATAACCACCAACCACCATTACTATGCGTCTCGCTAAGTGGCCAACCTGAACCGTGCAGCACCATGCCTTCTTGGTGTTTGGCAGGGTCAATTTCCCAAAGCTCTTTTAAGCCAATACCGTAGTGCTGCGGGTCTTTGCCTTCTGATAGGTTAAAACGGCTGATTAAGCGTTTACCTAAGTGACCACGGCAACCTTCAGCAAAAATGGTGTATTTCGCCAGTAGCTCATAGCCTGGCTCATAGCCTGATTTTGGTTGACCTTCGGCATTGACGCCCATGTCACCTGTCAATACGCCACGAACAGAACCATCTTCGTTGTAGAGAATTTCAGCGGCAGAAAAACCTGGGAACATCATCACTTCAAGCTCTTCGGCTTGGGTAGCTAACCAACGTACAAGGTTACCCAATGAGATAATATAGTTGCCGTGGTTGTGCATCAAGCTTGGGACGATTTTTTCTGGCAATTCGCGGTATTTGGTCTCATTTTTGAGCATATAGACGCGGTCACCTTTGGTTTGCACGCGAACGGGCGCACCTTTTTCTTTCCAATCAGGAATCAGTTCAGTCAGTGCATTAGGCTCCATGACCGCACCTGATAAGATATGGGCACCAAATTCTGACCCTTTCTCAACGATACACACGCTAAAATCAGGATTGCCAGCAGCAATGGCAAGTTGACGTAGACGAATTGCCGCAGATAGACCTGAAGGTCCGCCACCTACGATAACTACGTCAAACTCCATTTGCTCGCGTTCGATGTCTTGCATACAAACTCCTTAGAAAAATAAAATTCAGTGATGACAACTTACTTAAACTTGTGCGCATTGGGTTAAAAAATGCGGTTTATCAGCTTACATCTGACAATACACATAAGTCGTATCACGATGATTTTTGCAAGGCTAGTGATTGGGAAGGTTAGCCTTTGATTATCAGTTCATCAAATAATTGCTGGCACAGGCTGGCAATGTTATCAATGGTTTTCTTGATTTTAACATATAATGAATCGTTATATGAATTCAGAAAAAATACTACTTAGTATAATAGATTAACCGTTTAACCACCTAATATTTTTGCAGGAGAAAATGACTGCCGGGCTTAATTTATCGCATCCAATCTGACTTGTCTTATGCTATCTGTCACCTTTATATATAGTTAAAGAAATCTAGAAGTGCTACAATAACAAAATGGCATACTCAAC